>JAUIED010000195.1 GCA_030428905.1 Gammaproteobacteria bacterium | reverse complement strand
CTTCCTGCATTAGCTCCGTGAGGCGATTGAGGCGGGTGAGCATGGCGTTCGGGTCGCCCAGCGAGTCGCGCTCGAAGCCAAGGATGCTGTTGGCCACCTGCCAGCCCTGGCCGCGTGCGCCGACGATCTGGTCTTTGGGCACGCGCACATCGGTGAAGAAGGTTTCGTTAAAGTTGGCGTTGCCGGTCATGTCCACCAGCGGGCGCACCTCGATGCCGGGCGTATCCATGCGGAACAGCAGGAAGGAGATGCCCTGGTGTTTCGGTGCATCGGGTTCGGTGCGTACCAGGCAGAAGATCCAGTCGGCGATGTGGGCAGTGGAGGTCCAGATTTTCTGACCGTTCACGACCCATTCGTCGCCATCCAGCTCCGCGCGCGTGCGCAGCGACGCCAGGTCGCTACCGGCGCCGGGTTCGGAATAGCCCTGACACCAGAGAATCTCGCCGCGGATGGTGGGTGCAATAAACTCGCGCTTCTGCTCCTCGGTGCCCATCTCCAGCAGGGTGGGAACCAGCATGGAGATGCCCTGGCCGCCGAGCCCCGAGTTCACCTGCGCGCGCGCAAACTCCTCGGCGATGATGCGGCCTTTGAGTATGTCCGGCTCGGCGCCGTAGCCGCCGTACTCCTTGGGGATGGTGCGCGCCGCGTAACCGTGCTCGATGAGGAGCGCCTGCCAGTCGCGTACCTCCTGGGACTTAATGTTGCCGCCTTTCGGGGCCTGGTCGCCGTGCTTTTCGAGAAAGTCGGCCACCTCGCCACGAAACGCCTCGTACTCGGGTCCGTAGGACAGATCCACGTTGCACTCCGTCTGACACAAGCCGGCTATGGTACCGCAGGGGCGAGGCTTTGCGGAGCGCGCCGCGGGTGTGTGGTAAGTTCTCGGCAAACAGCAACACACGGAGCCG
Source organism: Gammaproteobacteria bacterium (assembly GCA_030428905.1). Classification (GTDB taxonomy): domain Bacteria; phylum Pseudomonadota; class Gammaproteobacteria; order Pseudomonadales; family Azotimanducaceae; genus SYFY01. The sequence continues at coordinate 6,563 of JAUIED010000195.1, read as the reverse complement.
GATCAACGGCACCGGCAGCACAGAGGGGACGCATCATGCGAGACGAGACGATTGCCATCCACGCGGGTTACGAGACCGATCCCACCACCAAGGCGGTGGCGGTGCCGATCCACCAGACGGTGGCCTACGAGTTCGACAACGCCCAGCACGGCGCGGATCTGTTCAACCTGGCGGTGCCGGGCAATATCTACTCCCGCATCATGAACCCCACCTGCGATGTGCTGGAGCAGCGGGTTGCGCAGCTCGAAGGCGGGGTGGCGGGCCTGGCGTTGTCCGCCGGCAGCGCCGCCATCAACTACTCGGTGCTCAACATCGCGGAAGCAGGCGACAACATCGTCAGCGTGCCGCAGCTCTACGGCGGCACCTATACCCTGTTCGCGCACATGCTGCCGAAGCAGGGCATCGAGGTGCGCTTTGCCGAGAACGATTCTCCCGAGGCGCTGGACAAGCTCATCGATGGGCGCACCAAGGCGGTGTTCATGGAGACCATCGGCAACCCGGCGGGCAACATCGTCGACGTCGCCGCGGTAGCCGACATGGCACGCAGCCGCGGCGTGGCAACCATTGCCGACAACACGGTTGCAACACCGTCGCTGCTCAAGCCCATCGAGCACGGCATCGACATCGTCGTGCATTCGCTCACCAAGTACATGGGCGGCCACGGAACGAGCCTCGGCGGCATCGTCGTCGACTCCGGCCAGTTTCCCTGGGCGGAGCATGCCCAGCGTTACGACATGCTCAACACGCCGGAGGCGAGCTACCACGGCGTGGTGTACACCGAGGCGTTCGGCCCCGCAGCGTATATTGGCCGCGTACGCACGGTGGCGCTGCGTAACACCGGCTCGGCGCTGTCGCCGTTCAACGCCTTCCAGCTCCTGCAGGGCATCGAAACCCTGCCGCTGCGCATGGAGAGGCATTGCGAGAACACCCTGGCTGTGGCGCGGCATCTGAAAGACCATGCGGCGGTGGAGTGGGTGAGCTACGCCGGCCTCGAGGATCATCCGCATCATGCGTTGGCGCAGAAATACATGGGTGGGTACGCGTCCGGCATTCTCACCTTCGGGGTGAAGGGCGGGTATGACGCCGGCGTTCGCTTCTACGACAAGCTCAATCTTTTCAAGCGTCTGGTGAACATTGGCGACGCCAAGTCTCTGGCTTGCCACCCGGCATCCACCACGCACCGCCAGCTCAGTGAAGCAGAGCAACGGGCGGTAGGCGTAAGCCCTGAGGCAATCCGGCTTTCGGTCGGCATCGAGCACATCGAAGACATCCTCGCCGATCTGGATCAGGCGCTGACCTGACATGGAGGCGGCGCTGCCCGTCCTGACCACCGAAGCAGCGCTGGTGCTGGCGCTGCTCGGTTTCGCCGTGTTTCTGTTTGTCACGGAGCTCGTGCGGGTGGACGTGGCGGCGGTGCTGGTGATGACGCTGCTCGGGCTCGTCATCTACCTGCCGGGTCTCGATGGGCTACTGGCGCCGGAGATCCTTTTTTCCGGGCTCTCCTCCAACGCCGTGGTATCAATTATCGCCGTCATGATCATTGGCCGGGGTCTCGATAAGACCGGCGTCATGGAACAGCTCGCCCGCGCTATCTTCGTTCTCGGCGGCCGCACGGAGCGGCGGGTGACGTCGATGGTGTCCGGCACCGTGGCGCTTATTTCCTCGTTCATGCAGAACGTGGGTGCGGCGGCATTGTTTCTGCCCGTGGTATCGCGCATCTCCGAGCAAACCGGCGTTGCCATGTCGCGGCTGGTAATGCCCATGGGATTCTGCGCCATCCTTGGCGGCACTCTGACCATGGTCGGTTCGAGCCCGCTCATCATGCTCAACGACCTGCTGATCGGTGCTGCGCGCAACCTGCCGGAAGGCCAGACGCTACGCACTTTCGATCTGTTCGCCGTAACACCCCTCGGCCTTGCGCTGGTGGCCTCGGGGCTGCTGTATTTCCTGCTGTTCGGCCGTCGCCTGATACGCGGTGAAGGGCGCAAGACGGTGTCCCGCGGCGCCGGCACCGTACGTTACCTGCGCCGCATACATGGGGTAGACGCCGCGGTGCGCGAGGTGGAGGTGCCTTCCGAGAGCCCCTTCGTTGGCCTCGATATCGACCAGCTGCAGAACCGCTACAACATCCGCATCGTCGCTTCGCGCTACGCCAACAAGCTGCTGGTGTCGCCACCCCTGCATGCACCCATAGCCGCGCCGGCAACGCTGGCGGTGATTGCCCAGCGCGACAACGTTCGGGAGTTCGTTGCGGCTGGCGGGTTGACGCTGCGGCCCAAGCTCAAGGAGCTGCGTCACCTGCTGGCCCGCTCTATCGCCGGCGTGGCGCAGATCGTCATACCGCCGGAGTCATCGCTGGTAGGCAAAACCTCGCGCGACCTGCGTTTGCGCATGACCTATGGCCTGAGCCTCTTGAGCGTGGTGCGCGGCGGCCAGGCGATCACGGAGGAACTGGTGGATGTGCCTATCGAATCCGGCGACACCCTGATCTGCCACACCCGCTGGGAGCACCTGGCGAAGCTCGAGGAAGACCGCGACTTCGTGGTGGTGACCACCAACTACCCGCGTGAGGAGCGCCATCCCTACAAGGTGGTGCTCGCCGTATCGTTCCTGGTCCTGGCGCTGACACTGGTGATCTTCACGACCATCGCGTTGCCGATTGCGTTGATGACCGGTGCTGTGGGCATGGTGGTGGCGGGGGTGCTCAGCATGGACGATGCCTATCGCGCGGTGAGCTGGAAAACCGTGTTTCTGCTGGCAGGACTTCTGCCGCTGGGGCTTGCGGTAGACAACTCCGGCGCCGCTAATTACGTGGCAGGGCACATCCTCGTGCGGTTGGGCGATCTGCCGGTGTGGGGGCTGCAAGCGGTAGTGGGCGTTCTGGCAACGGCGTTTACCCTGGTGATGTCCAACGTCGGTGCGACGATTCTTCTGGTGCCCATCGCCATCAATCTGGCGATATCGGCCGGCGGCGATCCTGCGCTGTTTGCGCTGACCGTCGCTGTTGCCACATCGAACTCGTTTCTCCTGCCCACCCACCAGGTGAACGCGCTCGTTATGGGCCCCGGCAACTACACGGTAAGTGACTTTCTGCGGGTGGGTACGCCCATGACGGTGATCTTTCTGGTGGTGTCCGTTTCCTTTCTGAACTGGTTTTATTGATGCCAACGCTCAGCCTGGGCACCAAGCTCGCTTACGGGTTCGGACAGTACGCGGAGGGTCTGAAAAACGCCGCGTTCGGTGTTCTGTTGTTCTTCTTCTACAACCAGGTGCTGGGCGTCTCCTCGACGCTGGTTGGGTTGGCGGTGGGTATCGCGCTGGTGTTCGATGCCATCACCGATCCGCTGGTGGGTTCCATCTCCGACAACTGGCGGTCGCGCTTCGGTCGCCGCCATCCGTTTCTTCTGGCGGCAGCGGTGCCGCTGGCGATTGCGTTCTACCTGCTGTTCAACCCGCCGTCGGGCCTTTCTGAGCAGGGGTTGTTCATCTGGCTCACCGCGTTCGCCATTCTCACCCGTGGTGCCATGACCCTCTATCACGTGCCGCACCTGTCACTTGGCGCGGAGCTGTCGCCGCACTTTACGGAACGTACCACCGTGGTGGCGTACCGCTACTTCTGCAGCTATCTGGGTGTGCTCACCGCACTTGCGCTGGCCTTCGGTGTGTTCTTCACGTCCACCGCCGAGCATGCGGTGGGCCAGTTCAACCTGGAGGCCTACGCGCCTTACGGGTTGACGCTGTCTGCACTCATGGTGGTGTCGGTACTGGTCACGGCTTTTGGTACGTGGAGCCGTATCCCGCACCTGGTGCAGCCGGTTTCCGAGCCGGTGAGCCCGATGGGGGCGTTGAGGCGCATGTTTGCCGATCTCGGCCAGGCGGTGAAAAACCCGTCGTTCTCCTGGCTGTTCGGCGGGCTCCTGCTGGTGTTCATGATGGTAGGCGTGGATGCTGCCCTGAACCTGCACATGAATACGTTCTTCTGGGAGCTGTCGAGCAGCGGCAACTTCGCATTCTTCGTGGCGAGCCCCATCGGTGTGCTCATCGGCTCGACCTTCGCCCGGCGTCTCAACGAGTGGTTTGATAAACGTCCGTGTGTGATTTTCGGAACGGGCGCCTGGGCTGTACTGCAAATCGTGCCGATCCTGCTGCGCCTGGCCGATTGGTTTCCGCAGAACGGCACGCAGTCGCTGGCGGTGGCGCTCACCGCCTTCAAATTCGTACAGGGGCTGTGCGTGGCGCAGTCGCTGGTCACCTTCAACTCCATGATCGCCGACATCGTCGATGCCCACGAGCTGCGCACCGGCAAGCGTCAGGAAGGCATCTTCTTCGCGGCGGTGTCCTTTTCGAGCAAAGCGACCACGGGGCTCGGCAACATCGTTGCAGGCTTTGCGCTGGCGCTGATCAGCTGGCCCACGGGGGCGGCAGTGCGGACCGCGGCGGATGTGCCGGCGGAAACCATCGTCTGGTTGGGGTTGCTGTACGGACCCATCGTGTCCGGTTTCGTGGTGGTGAGCCTGTGGTGCTATGCGCGTTATGACATCGATGCCGCGCGGCATGCGCAGATCGTGGAAGCGCTTGCAGCCAGGCGCGTGCGCTTAGAACCAGAAGCGTAGGCCTGCCACCAGGGCTGTGCGTTCCTCATCTTCCGCAAGATCAGCAGTACCGCCGAAAGCCCGCTCCCAGGTAACGCCTAGGTAGGGTGCGATCTGCGGCGTGATCTCGTAGCGGAGCCGGAGTCCGGCCTCGGCATGAGTGAATCCTGATGCGATGCCGATGCCGATGCCGGTGTCGTCCGAGAACGCGGCGTTGAGTTCCACCCGCGGCTGCAGCACCAACGATCGCGAAAGGCGCAGGTCGTACTCCGCCTCCAGGCGCGCCGACACATCACCCCGGGTGCTGACGAAGAGGTTGGCATCCACCTCGAACCAGTATGGGGCCAGACCCTGCAGGCCAAGGGCCAGGTACTCTCTTTTGGGATCGGGCCCGATATCGGCGCGCACGCCGATCTGCGCGTCCCAGAATGGACGCACGGCGCGGGAATAGAGCATCTGCAGCTCGAGGTCCTCCCAGGCATGCTCGGTGGTCTCGTAGGTGCCGTGGGTTTTCAGCCAGAGTTTGTTGATGTCGCTGCCGTACCAGGCCTGGCCTTCAAGCGCCAGTGCGGGATCGTGGGGGCCGTACAGGTACTCGAGCTGCTCGCCCATCACCGCCCAGTGGGTGCCGCCGCCGTGGCTGGCCCACAGCGCTTCGCGGGCGGCCTCCATGGGTGTCTGCGCGGCGACGTTCATGGAGATAGCCAGCGCTGTGAGGGCGAAGAACGCGCGCATCATGTGCGTGCTCGCACGGAAACCACGCGCATCATGCCGGCGTGCATGTGGTACAGCAGGTGGCAGTGAAACGCCCACTCCCCAACCGCGTCGGCGGTGATGTCTACCGACATCCTTTCCCCTGGTTTGACAACGATGGTGTGTTTGCGCGGCTTGTGATCGTGTGGCGCGGTGACGACGTCGAAGAACATGCCGTGCAGGTGGATCGGGTGCGGCATCATCGTGTCGTTGACCATAGTCAGACGCAGCCGCTCGCCTTCGTGAAAGATGATTGGCTCCTTCACCTCCGAGAACTTGCGGCCGTCGAACGACCACATGTAGCGCTCCATATTGCTGGTGAGGTGCAGTTCCATCTCGCGCTCTGGTGCCCGCAGGTCGGGATTGCGTTGCAGGCTCTTCAGATCGGTGTACACCAGCACCCGGTGCGGCGCATCTTCGAGACCCAGGGGGCGTTCGCCCAGCCGATTGGTGGGCATCTCCGCGAGCCCGACCACTCCCGGACCGGTTGGGTGGTCGTGGGTTTGCGGCTCACCCATTCCGTGATGTCCATGATGGCCGTGGTGCTGCGTGCCATCACCCATGTCCTGGTTCATGTCATGGGCCATGGCCATGTCTTTCATCTTCAAAGTCGGACGTGGACGCAGCCTGGGTACCGCTGCGGTGCGCCCTACCTCCGGCGTCAAAGTGGCGCGGGCGTAGCCGCTGCGGTCATTGCTCTCGGCGAAGATGGTGTAGGCGTCGTTCTGCGGCTGCACCACGACATCGAAGGTCTCCGCCACACCGATCTGAAACTCGTCTGTCTCCACGGGTTGCACGTCCAACCCGTCTGCCTGCACGACCGTCATGGGCAGCCCCGGAATGCGCACGTTGAAGATACTCATCGCGGCAGCGTTGATGAAGCGCAGGCGTACACGTTCGCCGGGTTTGAACAAGCCTTGCCAGTTTTCTGCTGGAGAATGGCCGTTGAGCAGGTAGGTGTAGGTTGCACCGGTGACGTCGGCGATATCGGTGCGATTCATGCGCATCGCGCCCCACATGGCGCCGTCGGACCATGCGCGTTTGAAGCCAACTTCCCGTGCGTCGCGCAGGAATTCGCCGAAGGTGCGCTGCTGGCGGTTGTACACATCCGCGTGCTTTTTCAGCTTGGCGAACAGCGCATGCGGATGTTCGAACGTCCAGTCGGAGAGAACGATGACGAACTCCCGATCGAACGGCACCGGATCGCCGTCCTTCGGC
>JAUIED010000194.1 GCA_030428905.1 Gammaproteobacteria bacterium | reverse complement strand
GCTGGAACACGCGCCGCACGTTTGCGTCACTGGCGACGCTGGTCGCCTGCATCGAAGTGATCAGTCGCTGAGACCGGCGCGGGGAGATGGCGGAGAGGGAGGGATTCGAACCCTCGATACGTTGCCGTATACACACTTTCCAGGCGTGCTCCTTCGACCGCTCGGACACCTCTCCGGATGGAGGCAACCCACCCAGCCACACCCCGGCACACGAATTCGCTGCTACCGTTGCTCCCTTCCGGGCCTGGCGGAGTTCACAACGCTTCGTTGCGGGGGGACCGAATGGGCCGCCATAGGGGGGCGTATGCTAAAGGAAAGTGTGGCGCTTTAGTACATGAGAAAGCACATGAGAACGTGCGCGCCCGGCACACCTGCCAATTTTTACGGTAACCTGCGCGGCCATGCGCCAGGACCTTCGCCCCTACCCCGTCAAACGCCTGCAGGCCGAGTTCGAAACGTGGTACACGCGGCACTTCATCGCCCCCCAGCTCGAAGCGCTGGGCAGCCATCCGATGATCATGAAGCCCTGGCACTTCAAGCCGCATGGGGCGGGGATTCGCCTGGGTCGCGGTGTGCACGTGGTGACCTCGAGCGACCGCAAGGTGCGGCTCACCACCTGGGCACACGAGGATGGTCAGGGCCACATCGACATCGGTGATCATGTGCTGTTGTGCCCCGGCAGCCGCATCGACTCAGCAAGCCGCGTGGTGGTGGGCGCTGGCACCATGTTCGCATCAAACGTTTACGTCACAGACGCCGACTGGCACGATCTGTACAACCGCGCCAAACCCATCGGCCAGACCCGCGAGGTGGTGCTGGAGGAAAACGTCTGGCTCGGCGACAGCAGCATCGTCTGCAAAGGCGTGCGCATCGGCCGTGACAGCATCATCGGTGCCGGCAGCGTGGTGGTAAAGGATGTGCCCGCCGGTGTCATCGCCGCCGGCAATCCGGCGGTGGTGGTGCGCGAGCTGGACCCCACGCGCGACATGGTCTCCAGGCAGCAGGCGCTGGCAGATCTCGAGGCGGACGCCTTTCAGACTCGTGCCATCGAGCGCTACATGCTGGCCGGCAATGGCTGGTGGCGTTGGCTGCGTTCGATGATCGCGCCCCGACGGGGCGAGTAATACCCTACTGGCGCGGCAGCCGGCTGAGGGTTGCCTCTTCTGCCACTGTGGAGCGGAACGGCACGATGTCGATGCCGCCGCGGCGCAGAAAGAGGCCCATCACAGAAAGCTGCTGAGGAGCGCAGCGCTGCGTCAGCTCCTGGAAGATCTGCTCCACCGTGGCCTCGTGAAACGCCGCATGGCGACGGAAGCTGATCAGGTAGGCGAGCAGTCCTTCGCGGGAGATGGCGCGGCCGCGGTAGTCGATCCACATCGTCGCCCAATCCGGTTGACCGGTGACGGGGCAGATGCTGCGAAACAGATGGCTGTAGAGCGCCTCGTGCACCACGGTTTCCGACGCCGCAACCGACAGCAGGTCTGGTTGCGGCCGATAGTGCTCCACCCGCAACGGCAGGTCGTCGATACAGTGGCCGGGCAAGCGTCCGGGCAGGTCTGCGAGCTGCGCCAACGGCAACACCTGCACCCCGACCGGCGCGCGCACCGCCAGACGCAGATCGCTCTCCAGCGTTCGCTGCACCTCGGCAGGTTCCGCAAATCGCGTCTGCGCGTAGGAGTTCAGGTAGAGCTTCACGCTTTTACTTTCGACGATGTGGCTGCTGGTGCACGGCACCCGCAAACGCAGCCCCGCCACCGCCGGCTTGCCGCCTGTGTCGAGCCAGGAGAACTCATAGGCCGTCCACACGTCTTCGCCGAAAAACGGCAGCTTGCCAGCAGGCACACGTCCGTTTCGGGACTCGGCTCTGGGGATGGAATGCAGCAGCGACGGGGTATACGTGTCGGTGTAGCCCGCGCGCTTGCCCAGCGGTGACTCGTCAGTTGCGCTCATGCGCGAGGATTATGCGCCCTCGCCCTGCCCCTTGCACCGAAAAACCGCTAGGCTAGCCTCCTCCTTCGGGCAAGGCTCCAAGAAAAATGATTGAAGATTTTCAATCACTTACAACAGCTTTTTCGGAGCTGGCCTGGGGGCCGTGGCTGCTGGTTCTACTGCTGGGCGGCGGCCTCTACTTCCTTCTGGCAAGCCACTTCACACCCTTTCGTTACCTCGGGCATGCCTGGGCGCTGTTGCGGGGTAAGTACTCCGACCCCAAAGACCCCGGCCACATCAGCCACTTTCAGGCGCTGTCTGCCGCGCTGTCCGGAACCATCGGTATGGGCAACATCGCCGGGGTGGCTCTGGCCATTTACGTGGCAGGACCGGGCGCCATCTTCTGGATGTGGGCGACGGCCGTACTGGGCATCGCCACCAAGTTCTTCACCTGCACCCTGGCGGTGATGTACCGCGGCCGCGACTCCGAGGGGGAGCTGCAGGGCGGGCCGATGTACGTCATCCGCGAGGGTCTGGGTCCGCGCTGGCGCTGGATGGCCATGTTCTTTGCGGTGGCGGGCCTTGTGGGATGCCTGCCGGCTTTCCAGACCAATCAGCTCGTGCAGGTGCTGCGCGATGTGCTGTTCATCGACAACGGCTGGCTGGCAGTAGATACCGACCCGTTTCTGTTCAACCTGGCCACCGGAGGGCTGCTGGCAACCCTCACCGCCGTGGTCATGTTCGGTGGCATCGTCCGCATCGCCCATGTCGCATCGGCCGTGGTGCCCTTCATGGCGGTGCTCTATCTGTCCTGCACGATCGTGGCGCTCACGCTCAATGCAGATGCCGTACCCGCCGCCTTCGCGTTGATCCTCACAGACGCGTTCACCGGCGAGGCGGCTGCAGGCGGTGCGCTACTGACGGTGATGCTTTACGGCGTGCAGCGAGGCGCGTTTTCGAACGAAGCGGGTATCGGCACGGAAGCCCTCGCCCACGGCGCCGCACGTACCGATGAGCCGGTGCGTGAAGGGCTGGTGGCCATGACCGGGCCGATCATCGACACGCTGATCATCTGCACCGCCACGGCATTGATGATCCTCGTGAGCGGCGTCTGGCAAGGCAGCGACGCCAACGGCGTCACCCTCACCGCTGCCGCCTTCAGCACGCTCCTCGGCCCTACCGGTACAGCGCTGCTGTTCGTCTGCGTAGTGTGCTTTTCCCTGACAACCATACTCACGTATTCGTTCTATGGCACCCAATGCGCCAACTATGTGCTCGGCGCGCAACGCAAGCACTATTACCGCTGGGCGTACCTGGGATTCATCCTGGTGGCCGCCGTGATCAGCCTCGAGGCCGCCATCGGTATCATCGACGGTATGTTCGCGCTGATGGCGATACCCACCATGGTGTCCACCCTGCTGTTGTCGCCAAAGGTCGTGGCGGCGGCGAAAGACTACTTCAATAGACTCGACAGGAGCTGACATGGCGCTCAACGATCAGCAGAAACAAGCAAAACCGGCGACAAGCCACACGCGCGAGGCCCAGGCCAAGGTACGCGCCAGCCTGCCGTTCGAGGACCGCCAGAGCTTCGAAGACGCCGCGCGCGGTTTTATCGGCACACTCGAGCCGCTAACCATCGCGCACGACCGCGGCAGGTATCCAGCTTACGATTTGAGCAAAGTGGGTTTCCTCGCTGAGGATGCGCCGCACACCGCCAACCCGAGCCTGTGGCGCCAGGCGCAGCTCAACGCGCATCACCACGGGCTCTATGAGGTGGTGGACGGCATCTACCAGATACGCTCCTTCGACATCGCCAACATGACGCTCATCCGCGGCGAACGCGGCTGGATCGTGGTGGACCCGCTCACCTCCGCCGAAGTGGCGCGGGCCGGCCTCGCACTTGCCAACGAACACCTGGGCGAACGGCCGGTGACCGGTTGCCTGTACACGCACTCGCACGTGGATCACTTCGCTGGCGTGCTCGGCATTCTGGAGGCGGATGCTTCCGGAAACACCAGTATTCCCGTGGTGGCGCCCGTGGGCTTCACGGAGGAGGCGCTGTCCGAAAACGTGTTGGCCGGCAACGTCATGAACCGTCGCGCCACGTACATGTACGGTAACCTGCTCAGCGCCTCGCCCACGGGCTTCATCACTACCGGTCTGGGCGCTGCGCTCAGCATGGGCAGCACGGGCTTCGTGCCACCGAACGACATCATCCGCGCCACGGGTGAGACGCGCACTATCGACGGTGTGGAGTTCGACTTTCAGCTCACCCTCGGCAGTGAGGCGCCGGCAGAGTTCGTCTTCTACCTGCCGCAATTCAAAGCGCTTTGCATGTCGGAAATCACCTCACACCATCTGCACAACGTGTACACGCCACGCGGGGCGCAGGTACGTGATGCGCTCGCCTGGACGCAGCAGATCAACGAAAGCATTGATCGCTACGGCGATCGGCTGGAGGTGCAGTTCGCCTCCCACCACTGGCCCATCTGGGGCCGCGACCGGGCGGTTGCCTACCTTGCAAGTCAGCGCGACCTCTACAAGTTCATCCACGACCAGACCCTGCGCCTCGCCAACATGGGCTACACCAAGGAGGAAATCGCCGAGCAGGTGACGCTGCCGGACGCGCTCGGCCAGTGCTTTTACAACCGAGGCTATTACGGTTCGGTGCACCACAACGTACGCGCCGTGTACGTGAAGTATCTCGGCTACTTCGACGGCAATCCGGCCACGCTGCACCCGCTGCCGCCCACACAGGCCAGCGCACGCTACGTCGAGTTTATGGGCGGTGCCGATGCGGTGGTAGGCAAGGCGCAGGCGAGCTTCGATGCCGGCGACTACCGCTGGGTGGCCGAAGTGCTCAACCACGTGGTGCAGAGCGAGCCCTCACATGACGGTGCACGCAGCCTCCTGGCGGACGCGTTGGAGCAGATGGGCTACCAGGCGGAGTCGGCACCGTGGCGCAACTTCTATCTTTGCGGCGCCTTGGAGCTGCGCCATGGCACACCGCCCGGCAGCCGTTATGCAGCCAGCGAAGGTATCGCCCGCGGCATGCCGCTCGAGCAACTGTTCCAGGTGATGGCGGTGCGTCTCAACCCGCAGCGCGCGGACGGCTTGAACCTGCAGATCAACCTGCGATTCACCGATCCGCAAAGTCAGTGGCTGCTGAGCATCGGCAACAGCGTGCTGCATGCCTTTCCTGACAGGCAGAGCAGCGCCGCCGCTGCCTCCGTGCATTGCGCAACGCTCGGATTCAAACGTCTCATGCTGGGCCTGACCGACGCCGGGCCGCTGCTGGAGGACGGCACGCTCACAATCGAAGGTGACGCGGGTGTATTCGCCGCGCTCGGCGACCTATTCGACACCTTCGAGCGTCGCTTCCCCATCGTTGAACCCCGGCCGGCATGGGACTGACAACGCTGCAGCTGTGAGCTTCAGGCCAGGGCAAGCTTCAGGCAAATGCAATCTTCAGGCCAGAGCAAGCTTCAGGCCAGAAGCACGGCCGGCAGGAGCATGCAGAGGCAGCCGAGTATCCCAACCAGTGCCCGCACGGCCGGTGAACGCAGCCCCGCCACGCCGATGAGGTGGCCCTGCAACGCGCCCGCAAGACACCACAGGCCCGCGGCGACCAGCACGAAGGCCAACAGCGTGTGCGGCAACGCGCCTTGCAGCACCAGCGCCGGTGCGAGCAGAAAAGCAAACGGCAGCAGGTAAATGGCGCCGCCCAGGCGCATGGCCACCAGGCCCGTGCGTAACGCATTGGCACCAGCAATGGATGCTGCGGCAAACGCGCCGAGCGCCACCGGTGGCGTGATGAACGACAACATGGCCCAGTACAGAATGAACAGGTGCACGGCCATGGCATCGAGGCCCGCCTGCTGCAGCGCCGGCGCCAGCACGATGGCGAGAAAGATGTAAGCGGCGGTCACCGTCATGCCGATGCCGAGCACGAAGCTCGTCGCCGCGCCCATGACGATGAGCAGCCACAGGCGCCCGTCCGCCAATGCCAGCAGGTCGTTGACAAGCGTACCTGCAAGCCCGGTGACGCTGAGCGCACCGACGATGAGCCCGACCCCGGCCAGCACCGCCACGAGTTCAACCAGCAGGCGCCCCGAAGCGGCGAGAAAGTCCACGAGATCGCGCAGGTCCCATCGGTGCTCAGGCGATAGTTGGTTAAGCACGAGCAGCAGGCCTGTCGCGTAGTACGGCGCAATCGCCTCCTGCTGCAGCACCACCAGAAAGACGATCAGGGCCGCGAACGCACCCACGTAGTACCAGCCGCCCCGCAGCGTTTCCAGCACGCCTGGCACCTCCGCTTCACCGGCGAGGCCTTTGCGTGCCGCGTGCGCGTCGATCTGCAGAAACAGCGCCAGAAAGTAGAGGAGCGCCGGCAGTGCAGCAGCGGCGGCCACCTGGAAGTACGGCACTTCCAGAAACGTCGCCATGACGAACGCGGTAGAACCCATCACCGGCGGCAGCAGCACGCCCCCCGTGGAAGCACAAGCCTCCACACCCGCCGCCACCTCGGCGCGAAAGCCCATACGTCGCATGGCGGGAATGGTGAGCTGGCCGGTGGTGAGCACGTTGGTCACCACGCTGCCGCTCATGGAACCCATCAGCCCGGAGGAGACGATGGCGACCTTGGCTGGCCCGCCGCGCACGCGGCCGAGCAGCGCAAAGGCCAGATCCAGAAAGAAACGCCCGCCGCCGCTCTGTTGCAGCGCCACCCCGAACAGCAGAAAGCCGATGACGAGCTGCACGAAGGCGCGAAACGGCAGGCCGAAGATGCTCTCGATGCTGTACACGTGGTAAGCGGCAGTCTCCTGCCAGGTGCTCGACAAACCGGCCAACGCCGCCGGCAGGTCAGCGGCGAATGTTGGCAGCAGGGAAAAGACACCGGCAATGACCGCAAGCCCCCAGCCGGCACTGCGCCGCAACGCTTCGACCAACGCCACCCACACCGCCACGGCCACCCACACCGCCGTGTCGGGTGCTGCAAACTCCCACGCCTCGTCCACCATGGCTTGCGCGTGGGAAAAGCCATAGGCGCAGGCGGCGAGCACCAGCAGCGCCAGCAGATAATCCAGCGGCCGCCACACCGGAAACGTCAGAAACACCGGCGGCAGGAGCACGAGCAGCACCGCAAAATAGAAATGGGTCTCGAGCGGCAGCCAGGCAGACAGCCACTGCTCGCCGCCAAACAGGCGCAGCCCGTCCGCCGCCAGCAGCACGGTGAGCACTGCACATGCGGCGTGCAGGCCGCGCAACACCGGGCTAGTTGCCGGGCTCACTGCCAGACCGGGTCGAATCCCGCCGCAGTCAGCCGCTCGGCGCGCAATGCCATCCACGCAGCCTCATCATCGGACGTTCTTTCTGCCCATGCTTGCGCTAACACTTCCTGGCGACGTATGAGGGATGCGTTGTGGGCATCGAGCTGATCGTTCCACGCGCCAGCCTCACGCAGAAAGCGCACTGCGCCTTCGTGGAATGGCACCACCCATTCGAGATCCTGGCGGTCCAGCGCCCAGCCCACACTGCCGGGATCGGAGTCTTTGTAC
>JAUIED010000193.1 GCA_030428905.1 Gammaproteobacteria bacterium | reverse complement strand
CCTCGACATCGACACTTTCTCCGCGCACGTCAACAATGAGCTGCCCGCGTATGCGCGGCCGGTGTTCCTGCGCATCCAGAAAGACCTCGACGTCACCGGCACCTTCAAGCTGGTGAAGGGCGACCTGCGCGAGCAGGCGTACGATCTCGACAAGGTGGAAGACCCGCTCTTCGTCATGCTCCCCGGTGAGACCAACTACCAGCCGCTCACCGCCGAAATCGCCGCACGCATTGCGCAGGCTCAGGCCGGCTTCTAGCCGCGGAACATCCGCTCCGCCCATAGCGCGAGGCCGGAGGTGACGCTCACGAAGTGATCGCTGTCCGCCATCGGTACGCCGTCGAGCACAGCCGCGAGGTGCGCACGCACGATGGGTGAGCGCGCCATGCCGCCGGTGAGGTACACCACGTCAGGCCGAAGGCCGGCCTGACGTACCACCTCCTCGACCAGGCCGGCAAGATGGACGAGCAACCGCTCGCTGGCTTCACTCAGATCGTCCACACCGCATTCCACGCCGAGTTCCGGCTCGAGAAACGACAAGGCAACGTGCACATGGTCCTCGTCGGACAGGGCGATCTTGGCAAGCTCCGCTGACCGCAACAGGCGATAGGTTGCCCGTCCTGCCTGCAACCGCGCCAGCCGCGCAATGCGCTGGGGTGCTTGCGCATCGCGCACAAACACACCGAGCCGCTCCGCCGTATCCCGCGAGTAGAAGCGCGCCTGCGCGTTCACATCGTTGGTGCTCACCGCATCCACGAAGTAGGTGTTGGGGATCGGCAACCCTGAACGCAGGGCATCACCAAGGCCGAGCGCTGGCATGAGGCAACGCAAGGCCAGGCCCTGATCGTAGTCGTTGCCGCCCAACCGCTCACCGGCGTGGCCGAGCACGTCGCCTTCCCGGCGCAGCGCCTGGCGTCGCTCTGGCCCCACCCGCACGAACGAGCAATCCGTGGTGCCGCCGCCGATGTCCACCACCAGCAGGTTGGTGTCCTCGTTCTGCCGCGCCTCGAACTCCATCGCCGCGGCCATGGGTTCAAACAGAAACCGAACCTCACTGAATCCCGCCTCGCGGGCAGCAGCCACCAGCATGCTCTGCGCCTGCTGGTTTTCTGCCTCGCCGCCAGCACCCTGGAAGTTCACCGGCCGGCCAATGACCACCTGCTCGATGGGCGCGCCAAGGGCCTGCTCCGCGCGCAGCCTGACGTTACGCATCATGGCGGCGACCACGGTGACAAATCGGTCGATCACCCGCTGGTTCAACCCGGGCGCACCAAGGAAGCTCTTGGGACTCTTGATGAAATAGCCCTCTTCCGGGTCGCGCAGGTAGGCATCGAGCGCCGCCTGGCCGAAGCGCAGGCCACCGGTACTGCCTGCAGCCGCCTGGAGGGCATCCTCATCTTCCCCAAGCTCGAAATCCGGTCGGGGCGCGTAGAGGGTAGAAGCGATGAGGGGCGAACCATCTGCCTCCAGAGGCAGCAGGCGCACCTGTCCTCCGGATTCCAGCACGCCGATGGCACAGTTCGACGTGCCGTAGTCGAAACCGGCGCAGCGCGGCATGACACGGCCTCAGAGGCTTGGAGGGCCGCGCATCTTACCAATCGGAAGGGTGGTGTAAAGCCGGTGAGGGGAAAAAGGACCCGCTACGGTCAAGGGACGGGAGGGAGCATGAACCCATAGGGAGCACCGTAGCGGGTCAGGCAACCGAGGCGGAACACGATGCGTACATCCAACTTCACACATCCACGCCTAACGGCTACCTTGGTTGCCACTCTAAGCGCTCGCGATGAACGGAACCTGAATGCAGCACGACGCGGTGATTCTCGACCTTGGCGGTGTGGTCCTCGACATCGACTTTCGCCGGGTCTTTGCGTACTGGGCGGAAGCCGGCAACGTTCCGGTAGAGCGCTTCTACGAGCGCTGGCAGCTCGATGTGGCCTACGAAAACCATGAAACCGGCGAGCTGGATTTTCGTGGCTACATGACACACCTGGGCAACCATTTCGAGGTCGATCTGCCTCTGCACGCATGGCGTGCGGGTTGGAACGATCTCTTCGTAGGCGTGTACCCGAAGGTGCTGCCGCTCCTGCAGGAGATTCGCACACGTCGCCCGCTATTTGCCTTCACCAATACCAACGCCA
This sequence comes from Gammaproteobacteria bacterium, assembly GCA_030428905.1. Lineage (GTDB taxonomy): Bacteria > Pseudomonadota > Gammaproteobacteria > Pseudomonadales > Azotimanducaceae > SYFY01. Next base: position 5,468 of record JAUIED010000193.1, on the reverse strand, counting down.
CCCACGAACACGCCTGGCGGCGCACCTATCCGGAGCTTGCGGTGTTCGAGCACATCTTCGTGTCTTCCCGTATCGGCCGCCGCAAGCCGGACGTGCATGCTTATGACTACGTCACGGACCGCATCGGCATCGCACCCGAGGCGGTGTTGTTCCTGGACGACAACACAGACAACGTCGCCGGCGCACAGGCGGCTGGCCTCGACGCCCGACTGGTGCGATCCGAGCAGGAGGTGGTGGCCGTGCTCAGCGAGGCGCTGGCAGGTCAGGCACGATCGTGAGCGATGGCGGCATAACGGTCCAGCAACGGTAACACGGTGTCCGCATCCGCCGGCGGCAGGCCGAAGACGATGCGGTTGAAGCCCATTTCGATGAGTTGGTCCACCCGCTCGGGGTTCGGGCCCACACCGAAGATCGTGAAATCCGGTTCTCCCGCACGGCCAGCCTGCGCCCAGGCTTCACGCACCGCGCGGATACCCGCCGGGTAGTCCACAGCACCCGACGCCGCCGCGCGTTTCGGGTCCTGGTGGATGGGAAACCAGCCATCGCAGTAGTCCGCTACCCGCGCAAACGCATACTTCGAGGAGGCGCCGAGCAGCACTTTCGGCCCACCGGGTTGCACGGGCTTGGGATACGACCACACCGGGTCGAAGTCCACATATTCGCCGTGATACTCCGCCGCTTCCTCCGTCCAGATGGCGCGCATGGCTTGCACCCGCTCCCGCGTGACCTTCCAACGGCTTTCGAACGACACGCCGTGGTTGGCCATCTCCTCAGCGTTCCAGCCGGCGCCAATGCCGAGCAGCAAACGGCCTTTCGATACGGTATCGAGAGATGCAACGAGCTTGGCCATCAGCAAAGGATCGCGCTCGGTGACCAGGGCAATGCCCGTGCCGAGCTTCAGTTTCTCTGTAACGGCCGCCGCGGCGGTGAGCGCCACAAACGGGTCGTGGCAGTGCCAGTACTCCTGCGGCAGTTCCGCACCGCCGGGCCAGGGGCTGACGCGGCTGGCGGGGATGTGGGTGTGCTCCGAGACAAACAGCGACTCAAAGCCTCGCTCTTCCAGAGCCTGTGCCAGCGGCACCGGCTGAATCGCGTAATCCGTGGGGAAAATCAGCGCACCAAAATCCGCCATGGCCCAGCCCTCCATCTTCCATCGTGGAAGGCCAGTCTAGCGCCGGACTTACAGGGCAGCGAGGCTGGAAATGGCGGCCCGGTGGCGATCTACCTTGGTCACATATCGCTGCGCCGCCGAGGGGCGCTTGGCGTGCAGGCCAACGTTGTAGGCTTTCAGAGCGCACACCTCATCGCCGCAGCGCTCACGGTAGTGCGCCAGCACCTGTGCGCCGCAGTAAATGTTCTGCTCCGGATCTTGCAGGTCCGACGTGCCGCAGAATCGCGCCCAGTAGTTGGGGCGCACCTGCGCCGGTCCGATAGCGCCGACGTGCGACCGCACGTTTACTCGGAACGAGCTCTCCGTGGCGATGAGCCCGGCGATCAGGTAGGGGTCGAAGTCCTGCCGCTCGGCGGCTTCGAGGATCCAACCGGAGAAACGGTCAGCGACCTGGTCCCGCACGCCGAATGCTTCACGGACCTGACCGCTGAATTCGCTGACTTCGGCGTGCCAGTGGTCATGTGCTTCCAGCGCGGGAATCGCAAAGGCTACGGCGTGACGATCGTTGTTAGCCACCACCTCGCCGAGCGCAAAGCTCACGGTGGCAGCACCGAACAGCACGGCGGCAAGCACCTGAAACTGCCACTTCAGGCCGCGGAACAGATCCCTGTCGGTCGCTCGGCTCATCTACCTCTCCTTTGCGCAGGCGATTCTAGACGCACCCCCCATGCGATAACAGCTTCAGTTTACCTTCGAAATGGGGTAGGCCAGGGTCGCTTTGTAAGCGAGATGTGCCACCAAAAGAGAGGAAATAGCCCTTTTAAATCAATATGTTAGCCATCCAACAATGCCTGCCCGGCAGCAACAGAACGTCAACTAACCAGCGCGTAGCGACTGGATGATCTCACGCCGCTGCTGGTCATCCTCCACCGGGAAAGACGCTGAGGTTCGATCCACGAAGCCGCCATAGCGGGCAAGCATCTGTGGCGCGATGTCCTTCGGCTCACCCACCACACCAAACTCGGCCACCACGCTGTCGTCGATGAGCGTACCCATCTCCTGCCAGCGGCCCTGCTTGGACATGGTGTTGAGCTCCGCCTGAAGCTCCCCCACGCCGATCGCTTCGAGCACGCCTTTGTAGGCCGGTGTGGAGCCATAGAACGCGATGCGCTCCTTGGTGGCTTTCATGCTGGCGGCCATCTCCGCTTCGTCGCGGCCGGTGACCACGAAACAGCTGTAGGAGATCTCGAAGTCCTTGCGCGTTCGTCCGGCGCGCTCGAGCCCTCTGTCGATAGCCGGCAACGTCACGGACTCGATGTAAGGCATGTTGGAGAACGGATGGACGATCATGCCGTCTGCCACCTCCCCGGCCACCTCCGTCATCGCCGGGCCCACCGCCGCAAGCACGACCTTGGGCTTACCGTGCTCGGTGTTCTCCGGCGTAAACGCCGGCGTCATCAGCGTGTGCCGGTAGTACTTGCCCACGAACTGCAGCGGCTCGCCGTCGTACCAGTTGGCCCAGATGGCGCGCATGGCAAGCACCAGCTCTCGCATCTGCGCCGCCGGCGCGCCCCACTGCATGCTGAAACGCTTGGTGATGTGCGGCTTGATCTGCGAACCGAGGCCCAGCGTGAATCGCCCCTTGGAGTAGGCGTTCAGGTCGTGGCTGAGATTTGCGAGCACCATGGGGCTGCGCGCAAAGGCAACGGCGATGGACGTGATCAGCTCTGCGCGTTGCGTGTGCTCCGCCGCCAGCACCAGCGGAAAGAACGGATCATGGTTCATCTCCGCCGTGCGGATACCGTCGTAGCCGAACTCCTCCAGGTCGCGCACGGTTTGCGGGATGCCTTCGAGCTTGTTGCCTATACCTGCATCTACTTTCACGATGTTCTCCCGATACGCAGACTAAGCTGACGTAAGCGCCTGAATAAGGTTTTTGCGATCGTCCTTCGGCAGGTGTGCGTACGCTGCAGCCGTGCGATCCACCAGGTCGCCGTAGCGGCTGAGAATCTGCCCGGGTATGTCGGCAGGTGCACCACTTACAGCGAATTCGTTCATGATGTCGTCGGTGATGAGCTCCCCCATCTCCTCCCAGCGTCCCTGTTTGGACATTGTGTTGAGTTCGCCCTGCAGCTCGCCCACGCCGATGCTTTCCAGAACCGGCTTGTATGCCGGCGTGGAGCCGTAGAAGGCGATCTGCCGTTTCGTGGCGATGGTGGCTGCTGCCAGCTCCTTTTCGTCGCGCCCGGTGTTGACGAACACGGGGTAGCTGATTTCAAAGTCTTCGCGGGTCTTGCCCGCCTTGGCAAAACCCCGCTCCAGCGCCGGCAGGGTTACCTCACGCAGATACTTCTCGGTGGTGAAGGCATGACAGATCACGCCGTCAGCCACTTCACCCGCCACTTCCGTCATGCGCGGGCCGACCGCTGCGAGAAACACCCGCGGCGCACCGTGCTCGATGTTGGTCGGCGTAAAGAACGGCGTCATCAGCGTATGCGTGTAGAACTTGCCGGTGAACGCCAGCGGCTCGCCCGTGTACCAGGAGTTCCAGATGGCACGCATGGCAAGGATGAACTCGCGCATGCGATCCGCCGGGCTCGACCACGGCATGCTGAACCGCTTGGTGATGTGCGCGCGAATCTGCGAGCCGAGCCCGAGAATGAAACGCCCCTGCGACGCCGCGTTCAGGTCGTGACCGATGTTCGCCAGAGTCATGGGTGTGCGGCTGAACGCCACCGCAATGGAGGTTGCCAGATCCACCCGTTTGGTGTGCTGGGCGGCGATTGCCAAAGGAAAAAACGGATCGTGCGCAGTTTCCGCGGTCATGATCCCCGTGTAACCCATGGCCTCCGCTTCGCGCGCTTCCTCACCGACCTTGGATAGGTCGAAACCAACACCACCATCTACTTTCATGCTGCCCCCGTTGCTGCTCAGTCTGATGCATTCGAACGCAGGATTGTTTCATCGGGGGTCGAGCGAAGCAAACCGGCGATCGGGCCTGCTCCCGCGCGGAAAAACTCCGGCCACAGGGCGTCGTTGGTAAATCGCAAACGGTAGAAGAGGTCATTGGGATGACGCACGTTGGCCGACTCCCCCGGCAGCAGGCCCAGGTAGTGCGTGAGGATGGCACGCGACATCACGCCATGGGTGACGAGCGCGATGCGCCCCTCGGGGATGCGGTCGATCTCAGCAAGCAGCGGCGCCACGCGGGCGATGAGATCCGGCACGTTCTCGCCGCCAGGCGGGCGGTGCATATACGGATCGCGCTCCCGCGCCTGCCAGGCGTCGGCATGCTGCACGCGGATTTCGTCGATGGTGAGCCCGGACCAGTCGCCGCAATCGCGCTCCATCAACACCTCTTCATAGTCGATGGGTACGCGCATGCGGCTATTGATGATGTAGGCCGTTTCCCGCGTGCGCCCGGAAGGCGAGGCTAGGATGTGATCCACCCCGCCCAAACGCTCGAGCACCTCAGCGTGCTGAGCCGCCTGTCGTTTGCCCTCGTCGCTCAGCGGGCTGTCCAGACGCCCCTGCATGCGCCCTTCCATGTTCCACAGCGTTTGTCCGTGGCGAATGATGAGCAGCTCTTTCGTCGTGTTCGTGTTCATGTGCCAAGCATACAACAGCCGCCATTCAGGAACCGTTTAGTAAAAGCGCCGTAAAGTCAGACACGTCCATCCAGCAATCAACACGCGCTCGTGGACCAGACGCGGAACCTTCCGCACCAGAAAAACATGCCGTCGAACGCTGTGTCGAGCACCAGCCAGGCAAGGAGAACCGCATGCCCGCAAAACTGAAACCCCACATCCTGGCAGGCGCCCTGTGCGTGCTGGCCAGTGCAACACTGCACGCCAGCCCCACCGGGCCCGTCGTGCGCCTGTTCCCGACAACCGTACTCGAAGACATCCGCGAAACGAGCCAGGTGGCCGAAGACATGGAGAACAATCTCCAGGAAATCATTCACCGGCTCGACATGCAGCGCGAGCTGTACGAACAGAGTCTGTGTCAGGGTGCCGATGCCGACCCAGGCTGCACGCGGATCAGCAAGCAGCTCGGCGAAACCTATCTGGAGATGCTCAACGCCATGAGCGAGCGGCTACCCGACATGGAACGCGCCGTTACCAACACGCACAAAAGCCTGGAAAAACGCCTGCGCACGGAGCTCGGCCAGAAAACCACACCCACGACACTGCAGAACTCCCTGCTGGGCGAACACACCGTCACCAGCAACACCCGCCCGGCGCTGCGCGGCAAATCCGGCGTGCGCTTGTCCGATCGGTTCAAGCAGTACTACAACCTGGTGGCCGCGCATCGTGACGGCCCGGCCAAATCGCTCGCCGTGGTCGCCGCAGACATC
>JAUIED010000014.1 GCA_030428905.1 Gammaproteobacteria bacterium | reverse complement strand
ATGACCGAGGTCATGGCACTGGAAGCCGCGCGCTACCGCATCCGTGTCAACGCGCTGGCCCCAGGCTACATCCTCACCGACGTCAGCCGCCTGCTGCTCGAAAGCGAGCAGTCAGACGACTTCATGAAAGGCATCCCCATGCGGCGCTACGGTGAGTTCGACGACCTCGACGGCCCTCTACTGCTGCTCGCGTCTGATGCCTCGCGCTACATGACCGGCACCGTCGTCACCGTGGACGGCGGCCACGTCTGCGCTTCCCTCTAAACGCGCAAATAAAAAGCAGGAACACCATGACCGACATCAAACCCCTCGACATCTCCATCGATCCCGCCGCCATCGACGATCTGCGCGCGCGGCTGGCGCGCACGCGCTGGCCGGATGCGGAGACGCCAGACGATTGGAGCCAGGGCATTCCGTTGGCCTACGTGCAGGAAGTGGCGCAGTACTGGCAGACCAGCTACGACATGAACCGCCTGGGCGAAAGACTCGGGGCCTATGAGCACTTCACCACGGAGCTCGACGGCGTGGACGTGCACTTCTTGCACGTGCGCTCGAGCAACCCAGATGCGAAGCCGCTGGTGCTCACCCACGGCTGGCCTGGCTCGGTGGTGGAATTTCTCAAGGTCATCGGCCCACTCACCGAACCTCAGGCCCACGGCGGCGAAGCTGCGGATGCCTTTCACCTGGTGCTCCCGTCGTTGGTGGGTTACGGCTGGTCCGGCAAGCCAACCCAGCCGGGTTGGGGCGTTGAGAAGATGGGCCGCGAGTGGGGCAACCTCATGCGCCGCCTGGGCTACGACAAGTTCCTCGCACAAGGCGGCGACTGGGGTGCCATCGTCACCTCTGCCATTGCCGCCCAGGACGCCGACTGCAAAGGCATTCACCTGAACATGGTGGTGGCACCACCGGTGCCGGAGCTGATGGACGACCTCACGGAGCTTGAGCAGGCGGCCATCGCCGGCTGGCAGCATTACCAGGATTGGGACTCCGGTTACTCGAAACAACAGAGTACAAGGCCGCAGACCCTGGGCTATGGCCTCGTGGACTCACCTGTTGGGCAGATGGCGTGGATCATGGAAAAGTTCTGGTCGTGGACAGACTGCGACGGCCATCCGGAAAACGCGCTCAGCCGCGATGAAATGCTCGACAACGTCATGGTCTACTGGCTGAACGCCGCCGGTGCGTCATCCGCACGTCTGTACTGGGAGAGCTTCGGGAGCGCCACGCAGGGCGACGCGATCACCACCCCTATGGGCGGCTCTATCTTTCCGAAGGAAGTATTCCTCACATCCCGCCGTTGGGCGCAGGCCCGTTACAACAACATCGTGCACTGGAACGAGCTGGACAAGGGTGGCCACTTCGCGGCGTTCGAGCAACCCGAAACGTTCGTGAATGAGCTGCGCAACTGTTTCCGGCACATCTCCCTATGAACGAGCAACTCTGGGCGCCAACGCCTGCGGCGGTCGCTGCGTGCGCCATCGACCGCTTTCGTCGCCAGGCGGAGCAGACCAGTGGCCAAACTCTGCCTGACTACGCTGCGCTGCACGCATGGTCGGTGCGTGAGCGCGGCGCTTTCTGGCGCCAGGCGTGGGATTTCTGCGAGATCATCGGCGATCCGGGCACCATCGATGTGGAGGCGCCGGACGCATTCTTCGGCGTGCGCTGGTTTCCCGAAGCGCGACTGAATTTCGCAGAGAATCTGCTCGCCAGGCGCGACGAGAAAACCGCGTTCGTGAGCCTGCTGGAAAACGGTGCCCGAAGGGAAGTTTCCTACCGCGCGTTATATGAAGACACCGCCCGGCTCGCCGCGTGGTTGCGCGCCCAGGGGGTGGGTCCCGGTGATCGTGTCGCCGCGTGGATGCCCAACATCCCGGAAACCGCAGTCGCCATGCTCGCCACCGCAAGCCTCGGCGCGGTTTTTTCCTCCTGCTCGCCGGATTTCGGCGCCAACGGCGCCCTGGATCGCTTTGGTCAGATCGAGCCGAAGGTGCTGATCGCCTGCGACGGCTACTACTACAACGGCAAGACCATCAACATTCAAGACAAGGTCACCGAGGTGGCCGCTGCGGTGCCATCCGTGGAGCAGGTTGTGTGGGTCAGCGTGCTCGGCAGCGACACGGCCGGCGGTGAGCGCTGGGAGAGCCTCGTTGCTGGTGAGGTACCAGCCCTTGAGTTCACCCGCGTGCCGTTCGATCACCCGCTGTACATCATGTACTCCTCCGGCACCACCGGAAAGCCCAAGTGCATCGTGCACGGCGTGGGCGGCACGCTGCTGCAGCACGCCAAGGAGCATCGCCTGCACACGAACCTGAGCGAGCAGGACACCTTGTTCTTCTTCACCACCGCCGGGTGGATGATGTGGAATTGGCTGGTCTCGGCACTGGCAACCGGGTGCACCATCGTGCTGTATGACGGCTCACCGTTTCACCCAGCTCCAACCACGCTGTGGGACATGGCCGACCGCGAGCGGGTCACCGTGTTCGGCATCAGCGCCAAGTACCTGCAAAGCGTGGAGAATGCAGGGGTCAGACCCATGGCGAGCCATGATCTGTCGTCCGTGCGCATGCTGATCAGCACCGGCTCCACCCTACCGCACGAAGGTTTTCGGTTTGTGTATCGAGACATCAAAGCGGATGTGCACCTCGTGTCCATGACCGGCGGCACCGACATCATCTCCTGCTTCATCCTCGGCAACCCGACGCTGCCGGTGCACGCCGGCGAGCTGCAGTCCGCCGGGCTCGGCATGGACACCCAGGTATGGGACGAGGATGGCCAGCCGGTGGTCGGCGGCCGCGGCGAGCTGGTTTGTACACGCCCCTTTCCCTCTGCCCCCATCGGCTTCTGGAACGACGAAGGCGACACACGCTACAAAGCAGCGTACTTCGAACGCTTCGACAACGTCTGGGCGCACGGCGACTTCGCCGAGCGCACCGCGCACGATGGCTTCATCATTCACGGCCGCAGCGACGCGGTGCTCAATCCCGGCGGTGTACGCATTGGCACCGCGGAGATCTACCGACAGGTGGAGACGTTCGACGAGGTGCTCGAAGCGGTGTGCATCGGCCAGGACTGGCACGACGATGTGCGCGTGGTGCTGTTCGTCGTTCTGCGCGAGGATGCGGAGCTCACGCCAACGCTGGTAGACGCCATACGCCAGCGCATACGCACCCAGGCATCACCGCGGCACGTACCGGCCCGGATCATCCACGTACCCGACATCCCCCGCACCATGAGCGGCAAGATTGCGGAGCTGGCCGTGCGCGATGTGGTGCACGGGCGCACAGTGAAGAACACCAGCGCGCTGGCCAATCCGGAAGCGCTGGCACATTTTGCAGACATCGAGGAGCTCGCACCCGATTGAAAGAACTGGATTGGGCTGACTATATCGTCAACTCGCTGGAGGTGGAGGCCGACACCCGCGCCATCGCCGGCAGCGAACCCGTAGACCCTGACGTTCGCATCACGCCGCGTCTGCGGCGCCACTACTTTCAGAACAATCTCTACCCCTACGAACACCGCCTGGACATACGGCAGTATTTCCATGACAAGCACATGCTGCAGATCGAACTCGTGAAGCTGCAGAACTGGGTGAAGGACACCGGCGAGCGCGTCGTGGTGCTATTCGAAGGGCGCGATGCATCCGGCAAGGGTGGCACCATCAAACGCTTCATGGAGCATCTGAACCCGCGGGTGGCCCGCGTGGTGGCGCTGAGCAAACCCTCCGAGCAGGAACAGGGCCAGTGGTACTTTCAACGCTATATCGACCACCTGCCCACGGCAGGTGAAATCGTCTTCTTCGACCGCTCCTGGTACAACCGCGCTGGCGTGGAGCGCGTGATGGGGTTCTGCTCCAACGAGGAGTACGACGAGTTCGTCTACCAGGCGCCGCTGTTCGAATCCATGCTGGTGCGCAGCGGCTTGCGGATCATCAAGTTCTATCTGTCGGTGAGCCGCGAAGAGCAACAGCACCGTTTCGAAGAGCGCGCCACCAATCCGCTGAAAACCTGGAAACTCTCGCCCATCGATCAGGAAGCGCAGGCCCGTTGGGATGCCTACACGGAAGCCAAGGAGCTCACCTTCGCCGAAACGGACACGGACTTCGCGCCGTGGATCATCGTCAAATCTGAAGACCTGTTGCGGGCGCGTATCGCCAGCATGCGCCATGTCCTCACGCAGTTTGAATACACCCACAAAGACGCTCTGGCGGTAGGCGAGCCGGACCCGCTGATCCTCTGTCCATTCTCCGTTCTGAAGTCGTTTTCAGACGACTGAACGCACGGCGAGAACTGCGAAACAAGGCGCAAAAAGTGCGGTCAAAATGCCATTGACAGTCCGTTACTCTGGCGCATAATCCGCCTGCTGCAATGGCGCAGCGCAGAATGAGACGCAAGCGATGAATCGTTTGGATGCTTCCTTCAAATTGCCTGGGGGGAGGGTTCGAACCAAGCCCCGCAAGCCGCAGAAGCGGCAGGACGACGGCGCGGAATTCGAAGAATTCGCAGACGACACCTACGAAGATTCTCCCTTCTACGGCACCAGTGTTGACGACTGGGAAGACGGCTACTCCGGCCGCGGCAGCCGCCGACGCGATATCGAGGCCTACCACGACAAGCGTCGGCTCGAGCAGGAACTTGACCCGTGGTGGGAGCCCCGCAAAGGACGCAAGCAACGCCGCTTTCGCAGGCGTGACGCCGCCTGACGCCACATCAGGGCGTTTTCTATATCAGCACCACTGACGGAGCGATTCCGCTCCGTTGGTGCGCGCGTAGTCATTTCCCGCTAACCCCCTGCCAGATCGCTTCGCAAGCGCCGCAGATATCTGCGGTTGCGGCCGCCGTTTTTAACACGTTATAGTCACTTTAACGCGTTAAAGGCGACTGAAGGGCGCAACCGTGGATCTCATCAGCGAGCAACGTGCAGCGCGGCGGGCGTTCATTCTTGAAACCGCCCGGCAGATGATCAGCGAGCGCGGCTACGAGGCGGTCACCGTACGCGACCTGGCGGAGCGTTGCCGGGTGAGCGTGCCCACGCTCTATAACCAGTTCGGCGGTAAGGATCAGCTGCTCGCCACTGCCATAGAGGCATACTTTCACCTCGGCCAGGGTGGCCTGCACGCGCTGCCCACCGGTACGGATCGCCTGCTCGCAATCATCGACCAATGCGCCGAGCAGCTCCTGGCTGCGCCCGAGTACCACCGGCGGCTGCTGGAAGCCTTTGCATCCATGCCCTCCACCGAAGCCGTCAAGGTCAACGTTGCCGCAGCACTCATCGAACAGATCGTCGAGCAGCTCGACGAGATGCAACGGGCCCGCCAGCTCGCCGCCTGGGCGCAGACCCACGCGCTGGCCGTGCAGCTCACATCCACCTGCATCGGCACCGCCATCCAGTGGAGCGCCGGATACATCTCCGACGACCGACTGCTCGACGGCATGCGCTACACCATGGGCCTGGTACTCCTGGGTGTGGCGCGCGGACAAACCAGCGGCCGCATCGAACAGCGCGTGCGCGCCGCGCAGAACCACATTGACCTGCAACCTGAAAACGACACTGAACGACACAGAGGAGGATCCTGACATGGCCCAGCCCTACCCCAAACACCCGAACCTCACCGGCGGCTTCGCACCGCAACGCGCCGAGTGCGACGTGGACGACCTGATCATCGAGGGGGAGGTGCCCCGCGAGCTCAACGGCGTGTTTCTACGCAACGGCCCGAACCCTCAGTTCGCACCGAGGGGCGACTATCATCTCTTTGCGGGCGACGGGATGGTGCACGGCTTCTACATCCAGGACGGCCGGGTGCGCTACCGCAATCGCTATGTGCGCACGGTGAAGTTCAACAAGGAGCGGGAAGCACATCGGGCGCTGTTCAGCGCCATGAACCCCATGGACAACGACCCGAGCGTCGCCGGAATGCACACCGACGGGCTCGCCAACACCAACGTGCTGTGGCACGGCAACCGCCTGCTGGCTCTTGAGGAGGCGCACGCGCCCTTCGAGCTGGATCTGCGCACCCTGGACTCCATCGGCCCGCACACCTGGGGTGGCCAGCTCCAGGGGCCGATGACGGCGCACCCCAAGATCGACCCGGAAACCGGCGAGATGCTGTTCTTCGGCTACAACGCCGACGGTCTGATCTCCGAGAAGATGTCCTTCCACGTAGTCGACCGCAACGGCAACCTCACCCGTTCCGAGACGTTCGATGCGCCGTATGCATCCATGGTGCACGACTTCATGGTGACAAAGGAGCACGTGCTGTTCCCCATCATGCCGCTCACCGGCTCCATGGAGCGCGCCATGAGCGGCGCGCCGCCCTATGCCTGGGAACCTGACAAGGGCGTGTATATTGGCATCATGCCGCGCAACGGCACGGTGGCGGATCTGCGATGGTTCGAGGGCGATCCGTCGTTCATGTTCCACCCCATGAACGCACACACCAACGGCAACATCGTCACTGCTGAGGTGTGCGAGTTCGAAGAGGCGCCGCTGTTCCCTACGCCCGACGGCAAGCCGGGCGATCCAGCCAAGGCGATCCCGCGGCTCACCCGCTGGACCTTTGACATGGCGGGCAACACATCCACCTACAAGAGCGAACGGCTGCACGACATCTCCTGTGAGTTTCCGCGCCTGGACGAACGCCGCACGGGGCTGGACTACCGCTACGGCTACATGGCCTGCGATACCAATCCGGAGTGGAAGGTGGGGGGCTTCGACAGCATCGGCAGATTCGATCACCACACAGGCAACCTGGAGCTGTACCCGGTGGGCGAAGGCTGTGCCACCAACGAGCCGATCTTCGTGCCGAAAAGCGACAGCAGCGCCGAAGGCGAAGGTTTCCTGCTCGCCAATATCTACGACGCCAACCGCGACGGCACGCACTTGGTGATACTGGATGCCCAGAACGTCGCAGCCGGGCCGCTGGCCAAGGCCTACCTCGAGCAACGCGTACCGTTCGGCTTTCACGGTAACTGGGCGCCGCTCGCATGAAGATCGGTGCTGTTGCGTCGTTCATGACGCCGTTGGCAACGGGCGAGGCCATGCTCGGCGTCGCCCGCGCCATGGACGAAGCCGGCCTCGACTCGCTGTGGCTCGGCGAGCACGTGATGCTGTTCGACGAGATGGAATTCGGCTACCCCGGATCGCCGGATGGCAAGCTGCCGATTCCCGACGGCTTCGGCATACCCGATCAGGGTACGGTGATCGCCTGGATGGCTTCGGCAACCAAGACGCTGCGCTTCGGCACCAGCATCTCGCTCATCTCCCAGCGCAACCCCATCTATACAGCCAAGGAATTCGCCACGCTCGACTGGCTCACCGGCGGGCGCATCGATCTCGGCGTGGGTGTGGGCTGGTGCAAAGAGGAAGTCGAGGCCAGCGGATACACGTGGAACGACCGCGGCGCCCGCACCGACGAGGCGCTGGAGCTGATGACTCGGCTGTGGAGCGAGCCGGTGGTGCACTTCGACGGTGCCCACTTCCAGGTGCGCGGCGCAAAGATGCATCCGCAACCCAGCCAGCAGCCGCACGTGCCATTCATCATCGGCGGTTACAGCGATGCAGCACTCCGCCGTACGGCGAAATACGGCAACGGCTGGCTGGGCTTCGGTTTGAACCCGGAGATGACCGCACCGATGCTGGCGCGGCTGGATGCGGCACTGGCTGAGGCCGACCGCAGCCGCAAAGACATCGAGATCGTCATGATGCCCATGGCGGATGATGAGAAAAGCTGCGAGCAGTTCGCCGAGCTGGGTGTGGACCGGCTGGTGCCGATGATCGGCACCGAGCAGGTCGCTGCTCCAGACGAGCGCATTCGCCAATTAGAGAGGCTTGCCGCCCGCTTCGCCTGAAGGAGACGAACATGCACACCACCCACGTCAACGTAACAACTCCAGACGGGGCGATGGAATGCTATCTCGCCGCACCGGCGCAGACCGGCACTTGGCCCGCTGTCATTCTGTACATGGACGTGCCAGGCATCCGCCCGGAGCTCGAGCGCTTTGCCGAGCGCATCGCCGGTGAGGGCTATGTCTGCCTGCTGCCCGACCTGTACTACCGCGAAGGCCGCGTGCGTTTCGATCTGCGCAAGGGCGAGGACGAGCTCAAGCGCATGTTCGCCGTGGGTGGGGCGCTGACGGTGGCGATGATCATGCGCGACACGCAAGGCTTACTCGACTGGCTGAGCGCATCGCCGCTCGCCACCGAGCGCACCGGCGTCATCGGCTACTGCATGAGCGGCCAGTTCGTCGTGGCGGCTGCAGGCGCGTTCCCCGACCGCATCCAGGCAAGCGCGTCGCTCTACGGCACGCGCATCGTCACCGACGCCGACGATTCTCCGCACAAACTCGTGACGCAGGCGCAGGGTGAGCTGTATCTCGGCTTCGCCTCCCACGACCCGTACGTGGAGGACTTTGTCATACCGACGCTGGATGAGGTGCTTAACGCGCAGGGTATTCGCCACACGCTGGAAACCCACGCCAACACCGAACACGGCTTCTGCTTTCCTGAACGCCCCGGCTACAACGAAGCAGCCGCCGAGCGGGTGTGGCAGACTGTATTCGATCTCTACCAACGCAATCTGCACGGATAACGCACATGACCGACCAGGCAACCAACTACGACGACGTCAAACAGTACCGGCTGGACCCGGAGCGCGAAGCCGAGCTGGTGCGCACCGCCGGCGAGTGCGTCTTCTGCTGGGCCAACAAGGCCGGCCATCCGCTGGGCGTGATCACCGCTTACGTGCCGGTAGACGGTAAAATCTGGATGACGGCCACCCGCGAACGCGTGCGCATCAAGGCCATCGCCCGCGACGGCCGATCTTCGGTGGTGATCACCAGCAAAGGCACGCCCATGGGCGGCGGCAAGACCGTGACCTACAAAGGCCACACGGTGATCCACGACGACGAGAAGACCAAGCTGTGGATGTACAACCTGCTGGCGCGCGGCATGGCCGGTCGGCCAGACGACGGCAACGAATTCACCAGAGGCCTGAATCCGGAGCTGTTCGTGAAGTTCCTCGACACGCCGGAGCGCGTGGTCCTGGAGTTTACGCCGGAGATGTCGATTCCGTTCGACGGCGACAAGATGGCGCAGGGCACCGCAGCAGCCTACGCGCAGTTCGCCAAAGACGCGGCGGACCAGTGAAAGCCTCGGCGCAAGCCTCGGCGCGGCTTGCGTTCTTTCTGGGCTGAGGTACATTGCCGAAAAACGAACACTCCGGGGACACTGACCAATGGCGCAAGCCGAAGCCGACCAGCAACAAGAATCGCAACAGCAACCCACCGGTGACGACACCACCGGCGCGAAGTCTCAGCCGAAAGGCGAAGCGAGCAGCGCGCAGAACGGCAAGGCGCCTTCCATGGGCTTTACCATCCTGCGCGACGCAGCGCTGATCTTCGCCCTGCTCACGCTGTGGGGTGCGGGCGATGCCTGGTCACAGACCTCGGGGCTCGTCATCGCCGAATTCGTGGCGCTCGGCAACGCCGCGTTCATCGGGCTCATCCTCGCCGCCATCTGGCACGAATGGGGGCACTACCTCGGCACCCTCTTCGCCGGCGGCAAGGCAAAGCTCATGGCACCGCGCGGACTGTCGCTGTTGCGCTTCGATTTCGACTACGAGGAAAACGACCGCCGGCAGTTTCACTGGATGACCTACGGCGGCTGGATCGCGCAGTGGGGCCTGGTGGTGCTGCTGCTCATCCTCATCCCCATGGACAGCAGCAACCGCGTAGCGCTGGTGTCCGCAGCGGTCGCCTTCGCGGTGTTTGCCAACGCTATCGAGATTCCAGTGATCATGGAAAGCCGGCGCGGTACCGATCCGCAGGAAGCGCTGCGGCTGCACGTGGACCGTCAGGCCTTCTGGCGTTGCGGCATCATTGGCGGCGTAACCGGCCTGTTCGTCTTCGCGCTGATCACCTAACAGGGTGCTGAAAAAGTACTTCCTGTACTTTTTCAGCGACCGCGGGCTGTCGCCCGCTCACGCCGAATCAAGCACTTACGTGCTTGGTTCGCGGCCCGTCCGTCCCTGGCCGGGATACCAGGCTGCTTTTTCAGCAGCCTGCTAACGCTTCAGCGCGCCGGTGGGCGCACCTGATAGATCAAGAGCCCGGAAAGCATGTTGAGCACGGCAACGACCCACAGCGCGTTGTCGTAAGCGCCGGTGCGATCGTGGTACAGCGCCACCAGATACGGCGCGCCGGCACTGAGCATCAGCGCCACCGGCAGCGCCGCACCGCGCACCGCGCCCAGGTGCCGGCGGCCAAAGAACGACCCCCACACCACCTCCTGCAGCGGGATCATGCCGCCCCAGCCCAGTCCCAGCAGTAAAAACGCTGCAAACACGAACTCGATGCGACCCAGGTGCACACAGAGGATGATCAGCGCCAGCGCCACGCCGGTGGTGGAGGCGCTGATGGCTGCCAACGGTTTAGGCGGCAAGCGATCGATGAAGTAGCCCCACACCGGCTTCGACAGCATGGCCGGAATGGAGGCCACCAGCATGGTCATGGCCGCCTGATTGCGGCTGAAGCCCGCATCGGTGATGTAGGGCACCGTGTGCAGCAGTACCACGGCAATGTTGATCTGAAAGAATCCGAAGGCCACCGTGAGCGCGTAGAACGAAAACGTACGCACCGCCTGGGCGCGGGTCATGGACTGCTCGAAGTCGAGCCGCGCCTTTTCTGCAAGCACGGGATCAGCCGTGCCGTCACGCAGCCCATCGGGTTGCAGCCCGTAATCTTCCGGCGCCCGGCGCATGAGGAACGCCACCGGCAGCATGATGGCCACCGTGCAACCGGCGAGCCAGAGCCAGGCTTCGCGCCAGCCGAGGTGGTCGATGGCCCAGGTGGTCAGAGGCGTGATGACGATACCGCCGAACGACACCCCCATGGCCGCCCAGGCGACCGCTCGGCCCCGGCGTGCCACAAACCACTTGGCGAGCGTGACGTTCACCACCAGATTGCCGATCAGGGCGCACCCCACGGTGGTGACGAGGCCGTTCAGCAGCAGCCACTGCGCAAGCGTATCCACACGGCTGTGCAGCGCCAGCGCCGCCGCCAGCACCACGGTGCCGATGAGCATCAGGCGGCGGCCGCCGAGTCTGTCGATGGTGCCGCCGATAACGAAACCGGTGAGCGCCATCACCACCTGGGCGATAGAGCGGGCCAGAGAAAACTCGGCCCGGCTCCACCCAAGATCCTCCGCCATGGGGGTCATGAAAGGGCCGGCGATGTAGCTGATGATGCCGATGGAGACGAACTGGGCGACGAACGCAGCGCCGATGAGGTAGTAGCCGTAGTAGATCCTGGGCTGGGGCGCCACGAGCGGTTCCGGTTTGAGCGAAGCGCGACTCTAACCGCATCGGTATAATCGCGGGAAGCACCGAAAACGCATCAGGGGAGCCACATGACCGACCAGACCACGCCGATACTCGTGGGCATTGCGCAGCTTTCACAGCGCCTAGCCGAGTACACACCCGACGCCAAGGAGCCCGTCGACCTGATGATCGACGCCCTGCGCGCCGCGGCCGAAGATGCGGGCGCACCGGAGCTGCTCACTTCAGCCACATCGGTGCGGGTCATCCGCGGGATCTGGCCGTATCAGAACCCTGCAGCCGTCGTGGCGGAAGCCGTCGGCACGCCCAATGCGGAAACTGTGCTCACCCCGTACGGCGGCAACTTCGTGCAGACCACCGTCAACTACTCCTGCCTGGACATCCAGGCTGGTAAGCACGACATCATCCTCATCACGGGTGCTGAGTGCGGTAACTCCCGGGCCAAGGCGAAGAAAGCTGGCATGCGCGCAGAGTGGCGCGACATCCCCGGCACGCCAGACCGCCTCATCGGCGAGGAGAAGCCGATGTCGCACCCCTTCGAGCAGAAGGTCGGCCTCATGGCACCGATCCAGTGGTATCCCATCTTCGAAACCGCACTGCGCGCGCACAACCACGAGGCGATCGATGCGCACATCAAACGCATCTCCGAGCTCTGGGCAGGTTTCAGCAAAGTAGCAGAAGGCAACCCGCACGCCTGGCTGCGCAAGCCGGTAAGCGCTGAGGCGATCCGCACCCTCGGCCCGGCCAACCGCGGTATCTCCTTCCCCTACCCCAAGCTGATGAATTCCAACAACTCGGTGGACATGGGGGCTGCACTCATTCTGACAAACGTAGCCACCGCAAAGCGGCTCGGCATCGACGAAGCGAAATGGGTGTACCCGCATGTGGGCACTGATGCGCACGACACGTACTTCGTGTCCAACCGCGACAACCTCTACTCTTCCCCCGCCATCCGCATCGCCGGGCCGCGGGCGCTGGAGTTGGCCGGCATGAATGTGGCCGACGTGGATCACGTGGACGTGTACAGCTGCTTTCCCGTCGCCGTGCAGGTAGGCGCCAACGAGATCAGCCTCAGCCAGTCCCGCCCGCTCACGGTGACCGGCGGCCTCACCTTCAACGGCGGGCCGCTGAACAACTACGTGATGCACTCCATCGCCCGCATGGCGGAGATCCTGCGCGCAGAGCCGGGCAAGCGCGGCATGATCACCGCCAACGGCGGCATGCTCACCAAACATGCCTTCGGCATCTACAGCACAGAGCCGCCGGCGAAGCCCTACCAGCATCAGGACGTGCAGGCGGAAGTGGACGCGTTGCCCACCCGCGAGGTGGCAGAAGACTACGTGGGTGCAGGCCAGATCGAGGGCTACGTGGTGATGTACGGCGCCAAAGGCTACGACACCGCCTGGGCAGGCGTCCGCACCGACGACGGCCGCCGCACCTGGGCGAAGACGAGCGACGCCGATCTGATGACGGCCATGACGGAGGAGGAGTTTGTCGGCCGCGCTGTGAAAGTGCAGCCGGACAACAGTTTCAAAGTTGCCTAACAGGGTACTGAAAAAGTGCTTCCTGTACTTATTCAGCGACCGCGGGCTGTCGCCCGCTCACGCCGAATCAAGCCCTTACGTGCTTGGTTCGCGGCCCGTCCCTCCCTGGCCGGGATACCAGGCTGCTTTTTCAGCAGCCTGCTAACCGATAATCGCCCCAAGCTGCTTGAGCTCGCCCAGCGAGCTCCGGTAGCCGCTGTACGGGCGTGCGGGATCCAGCGGCTTATGCAGCATCACGCAGCAGTCGTCGCCCAGTCGGTTCAGCACGTCCAGGCGGCCGACAGTGGCCATAGCGCCCACAGGGCAGCCGGACAGTATCAGGCCGTCAAACACGAAGCTGGCGCAGCTGTTGCCGACCCACACCCGACCATGTACATGGCCGATGCTGAAGCGCTGATCGTCCGCAAATGCGACGTCGTAGCCGGGTGCATTGTCACCCTCGGGGCCGGCTGGGCCGCCCGTGCGACTGCAAAGAAAGCGCTCTGCGAACGCTCGTGCTGCGGGTGCGCCCGTGTGCGCATCGCTGGTGGAGAGCACCCACTCGCAGATCAGATCGTTGCTGGTGATGGAGCAGGCCAGCGTATCTGCCGTTTCCGGCAGCGGGTCGACCACCGCGCAGCAGCGGGTGCGCGGGTCGGTGAGCAGGTAGCTGAGCTGCCCGGATGCTGCGGCTTGCGGTTGAACGTCGAGCGCCATGATCGCCAATACCAGAGTGTTAATAGAACTCTAGCGCACACCGGCCCGAATAATGTGTGAATTATTTACCAGTGCAGAAGGTTTTGTGGGAAAACCTTCGATCTAATCCCGATCAGACGCATATTTTTTGATTGCATCGACAACCGGCTGCTTGGTGGCGATGGGCGCGACTTCGGCGAGCACCTCTTCCAGCGGCATTCCCTGCTCCAACCGCATCGCACCCCACAGCGCCGCTGCTCGGTTACCGGAAGCACAATGCACCACCACGGGCTTGCCAGGCCGCGCATCGACGATCTGTTGCAGGTAGGCCGCGTCTTCATGACTTACAGACGGCGTGCCGATCGGCAGGTGCACGTAGTAGACACCGCGCGACACCAGCGCACGAGCCTCGTCCTGTACCCCTTCCGGTGCGGTGCGCAGCTCTACCACCGTAGCATCCATGGCCCTCAGGGCATCGTAGGCTTCAGCGTCCAGTACGCCGGCCAGAGTGACGCGGTCGCTTACTGCATGCTGCGCATAGGACAATCGCGGCGCCTGTGCGCCGGCGCTGACACACGCGGCAAGCACGCTCAGGCTGAAAGCAAGAAACACCAATCGCTGCATCACCGTCATCTCCAGTCCGTCTCCCATCAGTGGTGGGCGGGAGCGGCGAGCCACTCCCGACCTTTGAGCATGAGATCGTAATAGATTGGCGGCAACAGTTTCGCCTTCAAAAGCCACCCTGCGCGGGTCGGCCGGGTGCCGTCGTTCACCCACTTCGGCACGGTAGGCTGCAGCTTGCCGCCGTAGCCGAACTCCGCAAGCACCACTTTGCCACGCTCTACGGTGAGCGGGCAGGAGCCATAGCCGTCGTAAGCCACCTGCGACGCATCACCGGCAAGGGCCCGACAAAGGTTTTCCGCTACCACCGGCGCCTGCTTGCGCACCGCGGCCGCCGTCTTGGCATTGGGCGCGGAGATCGCATCGCCCAGCGCGAACACGTTTGCGAAGCGATTATGTCGAAGGCTCGCCTGATCCACATCGATCCAGCCCGTTGCATCCACCAGATCCGATTCGCGTACGAAGTCCGGCGCGGTCTGCGGGGGACACACATGCAGAAAGTCAAAGGCCTGTACATGCACGTCGCCTGTCTGCGCATTGCGGAACGTGGCCTTGCGGGCAGCGCCATCCACCGCGGTGAGGTTGTTGTGAAAGTGCAGGTGGGCGCCGTAGCTTTCAACGTACCGCTCCAGCGCCGGCACGTAGTCGGCCACGCCGAAGAGTGCTGCGCCTGCGTTGTAGAAATCCACCTGAATGTCCTTAAGCACACCCGCACGCCGCCAGGCGTCGCAGGACAGATACATCGCTTTCTGCGGTGCACCGGCACATTTGATCGGCATGGGGGGCTGCGTAAACACCGCCCGCCCTTCTCGCAGATTCTGCACCTGCTGCCAGGTGTACGGCGCAAGGTCGAACAGATAGTTGGATGTCACGCCGTTCCGTCCGAGGGTCTCCTCGAGCCCTTCGATCGCCGCCCAATTCAGCTTGATGCCCGGCGACAGCACCAGATAGCGGTACCCCACCCGCTTTCCGTTCGCCGTGATGACAGCGTTGCCGTCAGGGTCGAAGCTCTGCACCGCATCACGGAGCCACTCAACGCCCTTGGGAATGAGCGGTGCCATGGCGCGCACGGTGTCTGCCTGACGAAACACGCCGCCGCCCACGAGGGTGAAGCCGGGTTGGTAGTAGTGCTCCGTGCGCGGCTCGACGATGGCGATGCGCAGATCCCGGCGTCGTTTTCTCAGGCTCGCCGCCACGCTGATGCCGCCTGCACCGCCGCCGACGATGAGCACGTCGACGTCCTTCCCAGCGGCGCCAAAGGACGCCGGAGCGAGGGCCTGCGCAAGGCCGTCGGAGAGCATGCCGGCACTACGCAGCGCGTTGGCCACCTCGCTGTTACCCAACACCGGCGCCATGCCGAGCGCCCAGCAGGTCGCACTGCGATTGCCGGTACGGCAGTAGGCGAGCACCGGAGCAGATGCGCTTTCCAGGATGGCGCGGAATTGGCTGAGGGTCGCCTCATCGAAACGTCCGGGGGTTACCGGCAGATCGTGAAAGGCGAGACCCGCCGCCGCACACGCCACGCGCATGGTCTCAGCCGAAGGCTGATCTGGCGCTTCACCATCCGGGCGATTGTTGATTACCACGCCAAAGCCCGCCGCCTTGATGCCCGCGAGATCCGCAGGAAGCACTTGCCCGCTCACCGCCAGTTGATCGTCCAGCTTGTTGATTTGCATGCGCGTCTCCTAGACCAGTAAGGCCGGCAACGACCGATAGAGAATGAACAGCCCCATACCCACCAGAAACCAGCCGAAGTAGCGTTTCAGCGTTTCCTGCGGCAACCGCACAGCGACGGCGCTTCCCGCGAAGCTGCCGATGATGCCGACCGCGGTCACAGCGCCGATCACCGTCCAGTCCAGGCTGAGGTTCTCCTGTGCCAGGACCTCGGTGTACTTGTAGAAGCCGGTGGCCGACTTCAGGGCAATGATGATGAGGCTCGTGGGCACCGCGCGGTGCATGCTCAAGCCGCCGAGCAGCACGAGCGCCGGTACGACCAGGAAGCCGCCGCCCACTCCCACAAACCCCGTCACCGCACCCACGGCCAGCCCTTCCGCGGCGATTTTCAGCATTGGCCGCTCGCCCTGCACGGGCTCGGGGCAGGTGGATCGCAGCATGAACCACGACGCCAGCACCATGACCACAGCGAATGCGGCAAGCTGCACTTCGCCCGTGACGAACACGCTCGACCAGGCGCCGAGGTAGGTGCCCAACATGCCGGGAATGCCGAACAGCCAGACACTGCGCCAATGCACCAGCCGCTCCTTCAGATAAGGCACAACGGCTGCCGCGGCAATCATGCCGACGATGGCCAGCGACCCGGCGATCGCAAGCCGCTCTTCCTGCCCAACCAGATACACCAGAACCGGTACGGTCAGGATCGAGCCGCCGGACCCCAACAGCCCAAGGCTGAGACCAATGGCCAGCGCCCCTGGCCAGGCGAGAATCATTGCCGCCATGATCTATGCCCGCCTGATTGGAATTTTGAAGTAGGCCGTGCCGTTCGACTCCGCCTCCGGAAAGACGCCCGCGCGGATGTTGAACTGCACCGAAGGCAACAGCAGCCTGGGCGCAGCCAGATCCGCATCGCGCGCTTCACGCATGGCTACGAAATCTGCCTGCGCGATCCCTTCGTGCACGTGCACGTTGTTCTCTCGCTGCGCTGCCACCGTGGTCTCGCAGTGATACTCCTTGCGCTCGCCGGATAAGTAGTCATGACACATGTACAAACGCGTGTCGTCCGGTAGCGCCATGATCTTCTGTATAGAGCTGTAGAGCGTTGCGGCATCACCGCCCGGAAAGTCCGTGCGCGCCGTTCCGTAGTCCGGCATGAAAAGCGTGTCGCCTACAAACGCCGCCCCATTAACAATATATGTAACACACGCAGGCGTATGTCCGGGCGTGTGCATCACCGTGATGGTATGCGCGCCGAACTCCAGACGATCGCCATCTTCGAACAAGCGGTCGAACTGGCTGCCATCGCTGGCGAAGCTATCCTCGAAATTGAACACCCCGGCGAAGATGGACTGCACTTCAGTGATGCGGCTGCCGATCCCCGTAAGGCCACCCAGCCGCTCCTTGAGGTATCGCCCCGCGGAGAGGTGATCAGCATGCGCGTGGGTTTCGAGTATCCAGCACACGTCGAGTGCGTGTTGTTCAACGAAAGCGACGATGGCGTCCGCCGAGGTGGTGTTTACCCGCCCGGATGCCGGATCGTAGTCGTACACCGAATCGAGAATCAGCGCCTTGCCGCTCGCCGCATCAGAAACGACGTACGAGTAGGTGGATGTGTCTTTGTCGAAGAAGGGGTGAATCTGCACGGCCATTTCCTATATCCCTTTTAGGCATAACTATAGATGCATTAGAAATATCAAGAAAGGTAGCACGAGGACAATTTCGTACTTTCCCGTACCATCTAGCGCACGCAAGCTGCCAGAAACGTCCGATGCGGAGAGAAAACTGCCATTTTTGGCAGTTTCGCCAACCCGGCAGCTCCTACGCCTTGACCTGCAACGCGCACCCATTTCGCTGTTACTCAGCAGAACTCATCAACCGGAAACCAAGGATGCAGCGCCAAGCTCTGATCATGTCCTTCCTGCTCACAACGTGCCTTGCAAGCCACGCAACCACGTTGCGGCTCGATCGATCCGTAATAGTGGATGCACAAGGCTTCGGTCAGCCCATGGCCGCCGGCTCGCTGTTCATCCCGCATGGCTGGCAAACCGGCGGAGGCATTGAATGGGGCCAGCAGCACACCTGCGTGAACGGATACGCCGCGAACTGGACCGCGCAGGCCGCAGACGGCAGCGCCGGCATGGCCATCCTTCCGCAGCAGCAGTGGGAGTGGAATCACCTCGGCGCGCCGAACATCCCTGGCTGCCCGCTGGCGCAGATCGACAGCGCGCAAAGCTACCTTTCGGCGCTGGCTGGTCAGATCGTACCCAACGGACAGATCACCGGCTTTCGCCGTCGGGCAGACCTTGAGCAGCAGGCATCGGCGAGCACTGGCGTGCAGGACGATGGATTCCAGAGAATGGAGGTGACGGCCACCAGCGGCGAGATCTTTCTCACATTCACAGATGCCCAGGGCAGAGCGATGAGGGGTTCTATCATCGCCACCGTGGTCGTCACCTATATCCGCACCGGCGGTGGCGGCTACGGCACCGCCATTGAGAGCTGGACCGGCTTCGCCCACCCCGCGTTTGCAAGCTGGGGCCTGGCCCACTCGCACGATCCATCCGTATTCGAAGCCCTGCGGCGCTCCTACACCCCCAACCCACCCTGGCAGCAACTCATCGCTCAGCACAACGCCAAAATGGGCCAGATCGCTCGGGAAGGCATTCGCCAACGCGGAGAGATCTGGCGCAACACGCACGAGCAGATCAGCCGCATCATCAACGACACCTGGCGCAACCAGCAGCAGAGCGCCGACTACCGCGCCCGGGAGTTCCTGGAGTACATCCGCGGCGTGGAAACCTACAACGACGCCGGCGCGCCGGGCGGCACGGTACAACTGTCCAGCTTCTACGATCAGGCCTGGAAGCTGGCCGACGGCACGTATGTACTCACCAGCGACCCTTCCTTCGATCCCTACGGCACGTTCGGTGTCAGCGGCGAGCGGCTCGTTGCCGCCGGACGTTGACCGAGCACCTAACAGGGTGCTTTTTCAGCAGCCTGCTAAGGCCACCGGCGTGCGGAATTCAGCGGGACACGTACAATACCTGTCCCTTTCTGCCGCAAACGACACAAACGCCCCAAGATGGCTGACAGACAAGGCAGTTTCCTCGACAGCGCCGACGATGCGCTGAATGCACTCCAGGGCGTGCTCAACTGCTTCGACGAGCCGGCCATTCTGCTCAGCCCGCAGTACGAGATTCTGCTCGCCAATGACGCCTACCGGGCGCACTACGGCTTCAGCGATCGCATCACGCGCAACCGCCACTGCTATCGCATATCGCACCACTACACCGTGCCGTGCGACATGGCTGGGGAAACCTGCCCGCTCAAGGAAAGCCACGCCACGCGCAAGCCGTCGCGTGTGCTGCACGTGCACCACACGCCCAAAGGCGAAGAGTATGTGAACGTCGAGATGTGGCCCGTGCTGCATCCGCAATCCGGCGAGGTCATGTTCTTCATCGAGCGCATGCAGCCCACACAAGCCGCTGCCGCGCGCAGACATACAGACACCACGCTGCTCGGACGCTCCCCCGCATTCCAGGAAATGCTCGGCCTGGTGACCCGCGTAGCCCGAGCGGCAACCCCCGTGATGCTGCACGGCGAATCCGGCACCGGCAAAGCCCTCGTCGCCCAAGCCGTGCACGCTGAGAGCAACCGTGCCTCAGCGCCCCTGGTTACGGTGACCTGCAGCGGTTCAAGCGCTACGCAGTTTGAGATGGAGCTCTTCGGAAACGAAGACACGCCGGGGCTCGTGGAAGCGGCGCACGGCGGTACGCTGGTTCTCGACGAAGTGAGCGAGATACCACAGGCCGCACAGGTGAAGCTCCTGCAACTGCTCGAGGCGCACCGCTTTCGCCGCGTGGGCACCAGTGCGTGGCGTGAGGCAGATGTTCGCCTGGTATGCACCACCAACCGCGACCTGCTGCAACTCGTCCGCGCCGGCAACATGCGTGAGGATCTCTACTACCGGCTGAGCGTTTTCGAGATTCGCGTGCCACCCTTGCGTGAACGCAGGGGCGACCTGGCGCTGCTCATCGACGCTCTGCTCGAGCGGCAGGGCGCTGCGCACCTGCGCGTGCAGGCGGAAGCTGAAGAGGTGCTGTCGGCGTACGACTTTCCAGGCAACGTGCGCGAGCTTGGCAACATCATCGAACGCGCCACGCTGCTCGCCACTGAGGGAGAGATCCGCCTGGAACACCTGCCGCCGACGTTGCGCCTGGGCTCGGGACACGCCGGGGGTGCCGAACGTCTGAACGAAGGACCTATCGTGCCGCTGGCGGAGGCCGAGCAACGCTACCTGCGCTCGGCACTGGCCCGTCACCGAGGTGATCGGCGCAGCCTGGCGGCAAAGCTCGGGCTCAGCGAGCGGGCGCTGTACCGCAAGCTTGCCGCTCTGCGGTAGCGCTACAGCAGCTTTACGTTTGCGATGTTAGGATCCGCACGTCCGTAGGAGGGATCTGCGATGCCGGTGCGAATTCGCCTGCTTCTTCTGTGTTGCCTGTTGAGCCTTGCCCAAAGCGCCGCCGCCGCGGAGGAGCGGGAAGTCCGCAACCGCATTGCCCTAGGCGCGTTAGCCTTCGCCGACAACTGCCAGCAATGTCATCAGCTCGACGGCTACGGCGAGGCTGCGCTCTACCCTTCGCTGCGCGACCCGGCGTTGCTGGCGGATGGCACCCGACTGATCCGCACGATCATCGACGGCCGCACACGCCACCTGCAGGGCGACGGCGACCCGGAGCGGCTGATGCCGTCGCTTGCGTTCCTCTCCAATGCGGAGATCGCGGCCATCATCGCTTTCATCTCCAATAGCTGGGGCGACGACGTTGTCTGGCTGAGCGAGGCAGAAGTCGCCGCCGCGCGATTGGACCCACGCTAACGCATGTAGTACGTAATCTGCGCCGTGACCAGCCGCGGGTAGGCGATCTGCCCGGTGAGATCCGCGATGCCGGTACCCGGTATCGATGCGCCCAGCGGCTTGTCCTGAATGCTCGTCACGTAGATCTCATCCGTACAGTTCGAGCAGATCAAGCCAAACTCCCACGGTCCTTCCGCCTGATAAACCCGAGCGGCCAGATTGGCAACCGTGCGCGACGGGATGTCCGTGTTCGGTTGCCCACGGGTCTTGTAGCCATCGTCGTGCCAGATGACGTCGGCGGTGAGCTCCAACCCCCAGTTTCCTGCAAACATGGTGTCGAACGTCGCTCCGACGTTGAATTGCAAAGGCGGGCCGCCGTAACGCTCGCCCGACAGATCCTGCACATTCGCGCCGATCACCGGGTCGAAGTGGCAGCCCGGACCAGTGGCGACCACAAGCTGCGCGGTGTGGCACTGCGCGTCGGCAAACTTGTCGAACTCCAGCGCGCTGTATTGCCCGGCTGCGCGTAACTGCAACGCCTCGGTCGCCTGGAAGACGACGTTTGCCTCGATCCCCTCCACGGTTGCTACCGCCGCGTTCTGCGTGGAGAAGGTCGTGGTCGTGGAGTCGAACACCGCAACCTGCAGGTCGGTGTATTCGTAGGAGTAGAGCGTCACGTCGGCAGACATACGTCCGTCCAAGAAGTATCCCTTCGCGCCCAGCTCGAATCCGTCCACCTCGGTTTCGTCGAAAATGAAGAAATCGTCGATGGCCGCCTGCGTAGCTGCAGACAGGTCGGGTACCGTGCCGGGATTGGATATACCGAACGACTGAAAGCCGGTCTTGTAGGCCAGATACACCAGCAGGTCTTCCTGCGGCGTCCAGCTCAGGGTGACTTCCGGCGACAGATTGTCCGCACTGCCTTCCGGCGAGTAGAACACCCCATCCGGCGAGAATCCAAGCCCACGCTCGTAGATATTGCCGCCGAAGGAATCGCGCTCCTCGTCGGTGTACCGAGCGCCCGCAGTCAGCGAGAACTGGTCGTTGATGTCCCAGTCGATACTGCCGAACACCGAGAAGCTCTCGATGTTGTTGTCCCAGTGCTGGTGGTAGTTGATGCTCGTGCCCGGATAGATGGAGTTCGGGTCCGGATCCGGCCCACCCACAAACGCGTTGGGCAGAATCTGCACCGGCGCGTCCAGGTCGCGCTCGGAGTCTTCGTAGAAGGCGCCCAGCATGAAGTTGACAGGGCCATCGAACTGGGACTGCAGGCGCAGCTCCTGGGTAAATGATTCGCCCGACTCGCCCTGCCTCGACACCACGATCGCATAGCTCGTGTAGTCGTAGTTGGTGTATTCGCGATGCTTGTAGTCCCAGAAGCCGGTGACCGAGGAAAGCTTGAATGCACCCAGATCCAGATTCATCTCCAGGGTGTGCATCTCGTTGACCAACCTGTTGAAGAACTCGGAGCTGTCGGTGATATTGGGTGCGGCGTTGACCACGGCCGCCGGCGGCAATGCGCCGTTTCTGCGTAGCTTAGGCTCGTTGTTCGGGCAGACCTGTGTGGGGTCCGGCAGGAACAGGTAGTAAGGATTGGCACCGGGGCCATCCACGCAGGAGTACAACACCGTACGCCCCGCATCGTTCTGCTTGGTGAAGGATCGGAACAGTTTCAAGGTGGCGTCGAAGCGGTCGGTCGGCTCCCACACTGCGGTGAGCCGCACAACGTTCTGCTCCTGTTCCGGGTAGTCATCGTAGGATGCACCGCGCGTTGGCCCACTGTTGATGGCCGTGGTGTCCAGCGGTTGTGCGCTGTTTTCCAGGTAACCACCCCGCATGTCCTGATAACGACCTGCCAATCGTATGGCCAGCGTCTCGCCCACAGGAAACGAGATGCCGGCTTCGAGCACCGGATCTTCGGTGACAAACTCGTAGGCAGCCCGCACGAACCCATCCATCTCCGCCCCAACTTCCGGGGTGACGCTGGTCACGGAGATCACACCAGCCGGGCTGTTCTTGCCGAAGTACAACGCCTGCGGCCCTTTCAGCACCTCTACCGAGGCGAGGTCAAACAGGCCCGTGTCCAGCATGTGCCCGCGGCTGAAACTCATGCCGTCGATCACAAGCGACACTGGCTGATCCGCGCCGTAGTCGACGGCAAGGTTACCCACTCCGCGAATGAAAATACTGCCACCAGCTCCGCCGCCCGCGGCGTGGCCGATCTGCACGCCGGGTATGCGTGTGGTGAGTTGATCGAGGTCACGCGTGTAGTAAGCCTCAACCTCTTCCTGCGCAAGCGCTGCGATCGCTACCGGCGTGTCTACCAGACGCTCCTCACGTTTGCGCGCCGTAACAACGATCTCCTCGATGGCGAGGTTGTTCTCCGCCGCAACCGCAGGCGTGCTGGTGATGGCCGTCGTAGCGAGCGCGAATGCTCCGTATACCGGCAGCAACGCAGCGGCAATGGCTCTCCGCGCCGACGATGGTTTGTCGAATCGTGTGTTCATTTCCCCTCCCGAATCGTCCTCTGATGGAAGCGTTCGGCGGCAGGGAATCAGGGTGTGGCCCGGGCGTGACGGCACAACACGCGCAGCTCCCCCTGCTTCGCGCTCACCGAACCAGCCCTTTATATAGACGATTCGCAGTCGCAAGGGAAGCGTGCGGCATGGTCGCCGCGCGCAGCCGGCCCGGTGTCAGCCGTTCTGAGCCCGTTCAATTTCGCGAATGGCCGCTACCACCACTTCCCAGGCGGTGGCGCTGGCATCCGCCGCAGCGGAAACGTTCTCGAACGCGACAGGCCCTTCTCTCTTCACCTGCTCGCGCAGATCAGCATCTGCACGAAGCTTGCGCAGAAAACGCTCGCCGTTCTCAATGGACATGTTGTTTCCTCCCTTCAGCCGTCGCTCGGGATTGTATGCGATGCGGCCTGCCGCGCGCAGCCGGATCACAGTATGCTTGCACGTCGACTTCAATGAGGGGGAGTTTCCATGATCGCGCAACCGCATCCGCTTATCCGCCATCCCATCTGGCAGTACGCCTACTTCGTGGAAGATATCGACGAGGCCTGCCGCACCTGGAACCGGCTCGTGGGGGCCGGCCCCTTCCACGTGGTGCGCCACCACATCGCTGAGAATTTTCTCTACAAAGGCGAGCACGTGGAGGCGGATGTCAGCTACGCATTCGGCCAGGCAGGCCCCGCGCACATCCAGTTCATCGCCCAGCACGACGACACGCCGTCCATCTACCGCGACATGTACAAGCCCGGCGAGTACGGCTTCCACCACATTGGCCTGCTGGTGTCTGACGTGACCGGCGAGGCACAACGCTTCGAGGAAGCAGGATACGAAACCGCCTGCACGCTATGGGGCGGTGACTACGTTGCCTACATGGACTGCCGCCGTGACCTCGGCTGTTACGTGGAGCTGCATGGCGACGCGCCGGTGATTCGCAACATGTTCGAGATGTGGCGCGAAGAGCACGAGGCGTGGGACGGGGTCACCGACTTGATTCGTGAGGGTTCCGGAAGGCAGCGCGGATAGGCTATCGCCGCGACAGTTCCGATCGAACAGGCTGGCCAGGAAACACATCATCCACCGGCTCACCGTTGCGCACTACGAACGTGCCGGATACCAGCACCTCGCGGATACCCGCCGAGCGGCGCGCCGGCAGCGTGTAGGTCGCCTGGTCGATCACCGTGTTGGCATCGAACACGACGATGTCGGCGTCCATGCCTACCTGCAGGCGCCCCTTCCGGCGCATGGCTGGTGCAAACGTCTCCAGGCGGCGCGCCGGATCCAGGCTCATCTTCTTGAGCGCAGTCATCAGGGTCAGCGCGCCTTCCTCACGAACGTATTTCCCTAACACGCGCGCGTACGTACCGGCGCTGCGCGGGTGGGAGAAGTCGCCAACGTAAGGCACACCGTCGCTCGCCACCATAATGTCAGGCTGCGCGACGATCCAGCGGTTGGTGTCTTCGTTGCGTCCATGGATGATTACCCAGCCGCCACGGGCGCGGTACTCATCAAATGTCTCCTTCGTGAGTCGCTCACCGGTTTCCGTCCACTGCAGGTCGCCGTAGTCACCTTCGTAGTTTTCAAACAACGCGCTCTCCAGACGCGTAGAACCGGCGGTGTAGGGATAGCTTTCGGTAGTGATATCGAGCCCCTGCGCGCGCATGCCGCGGATCATCTCCATGGCGGTGCGCACCGACTCATCCAGACTCGAGTTGATGTGCACCACGTGCAGCGATGCGCCGGTAGCCGCGGCATCGGCCAGCACCTCCTGCAGCGGCGCGAGCAGATCACCACCCATGTACCGGGCCTGGCGGATGTGGGTGAACATCGGCACTTCGTAGCGTGCCGCAAGTTTGAACAGGGCGAGAATCTCCGCATGGTCTGCGCCTGGCATGTAGGTAATGCCGGAGCCGATGCCGAGGCCGCCCTCCAATAAGCCCTGCTCCAGCCGCCCGAGCATCGTCTCCAGGGGTTCGCCTTCGAGGTGCGCGTTGGCATAGCTGTCACCCGCGTCTGCCTGTAGCGACGCCTGCGCATACACGGGATTGCCCACCTCGATGCCGGTGGTCTGCTGTATGCGCGCCGCAAGGTGTCCGGAAGCCGCACCGTAATGAGTGACCAGCTTGCCCCGCTGCCCTTCGAGCCAGGCCGCCACCGGCAGCACCCCCTGCTCCAACTCCAATGCCGTTGTCACACCATCTGCCGCCTGGAAGGCGTTGCTGCGCGGGTCCAGGCCGTGGGCGTGCAGATCGATGAAGCCGGGGGCGACGACCATTCCCGAGGCATCCACAACGACATCACCCTCAAGCGCCGCCTCGCTGATAGCGGCGATGCGGCCGTCTTCGATGGCGACGTTGCGTACCGCATCAAGGCCGGTCTCAGGGTCCATCACCCGGCCGCCCTGCAGCACTACTTCATAACTTTGCGCCGCCAACGGCAGCACTAACAGGCAGAAGAAAAAGCAACGGATCACGGCCCGCTCCTACAATGCAATCAGAAGCATCATCGGCCAGGCACGTGCAGCGTTCAATGCCGGCACCCGCCCGCTCCCCATGGCGGGTTACTAACAGGTATATTCGAGGCTCCAAGCAACTCGAGGGAAGGAACCATGGGACAACACACCGGAGGCTGCCTCTGCGGCGATATCCGCTACGAATTCTCAGGTGAACCGCTGATGGCCGGCATCTGCCACTGCAAGAACTGCCAGCGCCAGGCGGGCTCCGCCTTCTCGACGCTCTACGGCGTGCCGAAAGCCGCGTTTCAGCTCTCGGGCCAACCGAAGCTGTACGAAGACAGCGCTACCGAAAGCGGCAACACCGTCGAACGCCACTTCTGCGGCAACTGCGGCTCGCCGATCTACTCGGCCATTCCCTCGCAGCCGGATGTGCTGTTCCTGAAGACCGGCACGCTGGACAGCACCGAGGGTTTTGCGCCAGGTTTTCACGTGTGGTGCGACAGCAAGCAGAGCTGGGTGGATCTGCCTGAAGGCGTTGCGCAGATCGCACGGGGAAGCTGACCAGTAGGCTGGCCGGTTGCAACCAGCCGGCCTAGTGCAGATGATGAGGATTCAAACCGTTGCAGGAGGAAGGAATGGCGGATCTACGCCCGGGGCTACGTCTGGCAAGTGCCGTGTGCGATGCCGAAGTGATGGTAATCAAAGCGCCTGCGGGCGCCGACCTGACCTGCGGCGGCGCGCCGATGGTAGAGGCCGGCGGCGACAAGTCCGGCACCGCGAATGACGAACACATGCACGGCTGCGTGATCGGTAAGCGCTATGTCAACGCCGACGAAACGCTGGAAGTGCTGTGCGTGAAAGCCGGCGACGGCTCCGTGGGCAGCGGTGGTGAGCTGCTGATGACCAAAGACACCAAGAAGCTGCCGTCGTCTGACTGACTGGCTGATCACGGGCGCGGAGATCGACGGCCGCGACGGTCAGGATCTACGCATCGAAGGCGGCTTGATCAGCGCCATCGGCCGCCTGCGGCCCCGGCGCAGGGAATGCGTGTTTGACGCCGCCGGCGGCCTCCTGTTGCCGGGATTGCACGACCACCACCTGCACTTCTTCGCCTACGCCGCAGCACGCGCTTCCACACGCTGCGGCCCGCCGGCCGTGCGGGACGAAACCGCACTCATCGAGGCGCTCAACAAAGCCGTCGGCACCGGCTGGCTGCGTGGCGTGGGCTACCATGAGCACGTGGCAGGCGACATCGACCGCGCCTGGCTCGACCGCTACGGTCCGGCCAGGCCCGTACGCCTGCAGCACCGTAGCGGTCGACTGTGGATTCTCAACAGTCGCGCCATGCTGGCGCTCGGCCTGCACGCGCCCGCCGACGGCAGGCTTTACGATCAGGACGAGCTGCTGCGCAACACGTCGCTGGCGTGCGTGGAACTCGCTGACGCCAGCCGTGCGCTGGCGGCGTTCGGCATCACCTCCTTTACGGACTTGACACCGCGCAACGATGCCGATACCTGCTTGCGGTTCCGCCAACTGCAGGCAACGGGCGACGTCCTGCAGCGGGTGACCCTGGCCGGCCGCCTTGCCGATGGCATCGAACTTCGTAAATTCCACCTGCACGACGACCATCTGCCCACGTTCGACGCTTTCTGCGACGACATCGCCGCCGCGCACGCGCGCAGCGTGCCGATCGCCGTACACGCGGTCACGGAGTTGAGCCTGGTGTTCACGTTGTCAGCGCTCGAACGCGTGGGTTCCCACCCGCGCGACCGCATCGAACACGCGTCGGTAGTACCACCCGCGCTGCTGCCGGCGATCGCCGAGCGCGGCGTCACCGTCGTTACACAACCCAACTTCGTGCGTGAACGCGGAGATGCTTACCGCGAGGATATCCCGCGCGGAGAACATGGCTGGCTGTACCGCGGGCAATCGTTCCTCCAGCACGGCATACCGCTTGCTGCCGGCACCGATGCGCCGTTCGGCGAGGCAGATCCGTGGGCAGCGATGCAGGCGGCGGTGGACCGGCGCACCGCAACAGGCGACAAGCTCGGCGCGGAGGAAGCGCTGCCCCCCGAACGCGCCATCAACCTGTTTCTTGGTGCCGCGGATGCGCCGGCACATCCGCGCAGGCTCGCTGTCGGACAGCCAGCGGACCTCTGCCTGCTGTCAGCGCCCTGGTCCAGGGTGCGCAACGCGTTCAGGGTCGTCCGCACCAAGGCAGTTTGGGTAAGAGGCGACTTGGCGGGGGGCCAGGAGCTCCAACTTGAGAGCACGGTTGCCGACAGGGCAGACTAGCGGCTCACTTTCCGGTGATGAACAGCATGCGTGAGCCAGCCAGCGCCGCTACAACTAAACAACAGGACCGCCACCAGCGCGTACTGATTCTGGTGCTTCTGGCGCTCTCCATCGGTACGGTAGTCGATCTCGTTTTCGACCAGCCTGAAACGCTGCTGTCGCTGCACGTGCTTTTCGAGGTGACGCTCGCCGTCATCGGTCTGAGTGCTGTGCTGTTTTTCTGGCGGCGCCTGCGCACATCGAATGATGCACTCGCCCAAACCCGCCGCCAGGTAGCAGCGCGCTCCGCCGAAAGGGACCAGTGGCGGCAACGGGCCGAGTCAATCCTTCGTGGCCTTGGTGTTGAGATCGACCATCAGTTCAAGGCCTGGGCGTTATCGCCGACGGAAAGCGAAACTGCACTCATGCTTTTGAAGGGGCTTGAGTTGAAACAGATTGCCGCCCTGCAGGGGAAAAGCGAGCGCACGGCGCGTCAGCATGCCATCGCCGTCTACCGGAAGTCCGGCCTCAGCGGTCGTGCGGAGCTCTCGGCCTACTTTCTCGAAGACCTCCTGCTACCCGCGGAAACTCCCACAGAAACGGCGCCAGAGTAGGCCCTGCGTCATTTGACGGATCGACGCCATACGCGTCCAGCGGTGCAATGAGCGCACCACTCAATCGACCTGGACCAAGCAATGCCCCGCCCTCGCGGTTGCAGCATCGGCGCGATCAACTTGCTACTGGTATGGCTCTTCTGCGCCAGCCCGCAAGCTTCGTCACCCGTACACCGCGATGAAGGCGCTATCGCAGCCAACCCGCAGCTCGAACTGACCGATGTGCTGCAGGGCGTTATCAGCCAGCATCCTGATTCCGCCCGCCTGCACGCAAAACAAGCGACCGCCGAGACTTGGCTGGCGCGCAGCCGCGGCCTCAACGGGCTGCTGGCCGACACGCCAACGCTCTCCATGCGCTACCAGACCGACCGCTGGAACGACGACGCGGGCCTGAAGGAGTACGAGGGCGGCATTCTGCTTCCGCTATGGACGCCGAGGCAGCGACAGCGCAGCCGCGCGGTGGGCGAGGCTCTGTCCGGCGAGGCGCAAGCCGCAGCCCGACGGCTGCACTGGGAAGCGGCGGGTACGGCGCGCGAACTACTCTGGCAACTGGCAGCAGCAGAAGCGGCACTGGACAACCGCCTCGAAGCAGCAACGGTGCGCGATCAGGCGGTGGCGGCGATGCGCAGCCGCGTCGCCGCAGGTGACGCAGCGAAAAAGGATCTGCTGCTCACCGAAGCAGATCGGCTTGCCGGCGAGCGGCGCATCATCGAAGCGCGGGCGGCGCTGGCCGACGCCGGCAGGCGCTACCAGGCGCTCAGCGGCCTTCAGCAGCGGCCTGCGTTTCGCGCCGAGCGCGTGAGCACCCGCACGTCCCTCGATGAGGAGCATCCGATGATCTCCTGGGCGTTGAGCCGTGTACGCAGCGCCCGGTCTGAACTGGCCGCCGCACGCCAGAACGCGCGCGGCAACCCCTCTGTGTTGATCGGTCCCCGGCGGGAACGCGGCGCTGACACCAACCGCTACGACGAATCGTTCGGCGTCACGGTGACCATCCCGTTGTCCAGCGCCCGACTCGGACGATGGAAAACCGCGGAGGTCGCCGAGGCGGTGGCAGAAGCTGAGAGCGCACTGAGCCGTGCGCGCCGAGATCTGTCACTGTCGTTGCATGAAGCGGAGCACGAGCTGCAGGTAGCCGAAGACGCATTGCGCGCCGCAAATGCCGAGCTCGAGGCGGCGGCGCGGGTTCTCGAGATGGGCCGCCGTGCGTTCGACGCAGGCGAAATGCCCCTGGCCGAGGTGCTGCGCCTGCAAACCGCCTGGCTCGACGCCGCCGAGCTCTGCGCCCTGCTCGACGTGCGCCGCAAGCACACGATCGCCAACTACAACCAGACCGTAGGCGAGACGCCATGAAAACACCTATCAAAGAGCTCATCATCGTCATCAGCCTCGCCATCGTACCCGTGCACACCACCCAGGGCGCACAGATCCCGCTGCAGGCAGAACAGGCCGCCAACCTGGATATCCGCACCAGTGTGGCGACGCCAGCGCAGCAAGTCTCCGCGACGTCTCTGCACGCGCGCGTGACGCTGCCTCCCGGCGCTGAAACCCTCGTCGGTCCCCTGTTCTCCGGAACGATCGCCACCCTGCACGTGGCGGGTGGAGAATCCCTGCATCGCGGCCAGCTTCTGGCGCAAATCCGCAGCCCTGATTTTCTGGCGCTGCAGCGGGATCTGATCGGCGCGCAGAGCGCGTACGCACTCGCCGACGCGCAGCTGAACCGCGTGCGGCAACTGCACGAAGACGGTGTAGTCGCCATGCGACGGTTGCAGGAAGCGCAGGCTTCCGCAGAGCGGGCACGCGCTGACCTGCGCACACAGCGTGGTCTGCTGCGCAGCGCCGGCATGGACGACGCCGGGATCAACGCAATCGAACGCACTGGCGAGATGGCGACCACGCTGAGCTTACGGGCACCTCGAGACGGTGTCGTGCTGCAGGTCACCGCCGGCACTGGCGCACACCTCGACGCCATGGAACCACTGGTGCGGATGGCGGATCTGCAGGAGAAATGGCTGCGCATCGCGCTTCCGGTGCGCGAGATGAACCATGTCCGTGAAGGCGACCGCCTGAGCCTCGAAGCGCAGTCGACAGACGTACACGCAGTCGTGCTCAACGTCGGCAGCCATGTGGCCGGCGACACACAAACCGTCGAGGTGCGCGCCCGCATCACTGCGGGTGCCGATCGCGTCGCGCCGGGACAGTTCGTCGAAGCCCGGCTGAGCAGGGAGGATGCAGCGCCCATCTGGCAGGTACCCACCGCTGCCCTCGTCCGCCAGGGCAAGGCAAGCTGGCTGTTCGTCGCCGTGCAAGGCGGCTTCGATCTGCTGCCTGTGCAACTGCATGGACAGCCGGACAGCAGCGCGCAAGTGGCGGGCGACATCACCGCGCAAACACGTATTGCCATTTCCGGCATCGCCGCCTTGCGCGCACTGTGGCCGGAAGGCGCCGGAGCCGTGGAATGATCAGCGCGCTGATCCGTTTTGCGCTCACCCAGCGGCTGCTGACGTTGCTGCTCGCAGCGGGTGCCGCAGCGCTGGGCGTGCTGGCATTCTCGTCGCTGCCCATCGACGCCTTTCCCGACGTCTCACCCTCACAGGTCAAGATCATCATCAAGGCACCCGGCATGACGCCGGAAGAGATCGAAACACGGATCACCGCGCCAATCGAAGTAGAACTGCTCGGCATCCCAAGGCAGAGCACGCTGCGCTCCATCACCAAGTACGCCCTCACAGACATCACCGTGGACTTCGACGAGGCAACCGACATCTACTGGGCGCGGCAACAGGTTGCCGAACGCCTCAGCGCGGTGTGGGAGGATCTGCCGGCGGGCATTGAAGGCGGCATCGCGCCGATGACGACGCCGCTCGGCGAAATGTTCATGTTCACGGTGGACGGCGCCGGCGATCTGGCGGCGCGCCGCGCCCTGCTCGACTGGACGATACGGCCCGCCCTGCGCACGGTGCCCGGCGTTGCCGACGTCAACGCGCTGGGCGGCTATGTGCGTAGCTTTGAAGTAGCACCCGACGCGCAGCGCCTGGCCGCGCTCGGCATCAGCAACGAGCAACTCGAAGCGGCGCTTGCGCGCAACAACGCCAACGATGGCGCCGGCAGGGTGAACGAAGGCGAGAACACGCTGCTCGTACGCTCGCTGTCCCGTGTGCAGTCCCTGAAGGACGTGCGCAGCATTGTAGTCGCCCAGCGCAGCGACATGCCGGTGACCGTTGCGGATGTGGCAGAGGTACGCATCGGCAGCATCGCCCGCTACGGCGCGGTCACGCAGAACGGCCAGCACGAAACGGTACAGGGTCTGGTACTCGGACTGCGTGGTGCCAACGCAGAGCGTGTCGTTGCGGGCGTGCGGGCAAAGCTCGAAGAAATACGACCAGCCCTCCCCGCGGGCGTGTCCATCAACGTGTTTTACGATCGCGGCACGCTGGTGGAACGCGCCGTGGGCACGGTCAGCCGTGCGCTGCTCGAAGCCACCGTGCTGGTTCTGGTGCTGCTGGTGCTCTTTCTTGGCGAGGTACGCGCGGCGCTGGCCGTGGCGATGGTGCTGCCGCTGGCGGCGCTGATCACGTTCGTGGTGATGGATCGTGTTTCCATGTCTGCCAATCTGATGAGCCTCGGCGGGCTCGCCATCGCTATCGGCATGCTGGTGGACGCAGCAGTGGTGGTTGTGGAAAACATCGCCAGCAGCCTGGCGCGGCCCGAGGCCCGGCGGCACGCACGATTGCACGTCATCTACCGGGCGGTGCGGGAGGTATCCGTGCCCATGACCTCCGGCATCGGCATCATCATCGTCGTGTTCCTGCCGCTGCTCACCCTGGAAGGTCTCGAAGGCAAGCTGTTCTCCCAGGTGGCGCTCACCATCGTCTTCGCGCTCACCGGCTCGTTACTGCTTTCACTCACGGTGATTCCGGTGCTGGCATCCTTTCTGCTCGGCGAGCAGGCGCATGCCGAGCCATGGCTGCCGGCCAGATTGCAGCGGACGTACCAGCCACTGCTGCGCTGGAGCCTGGCCAATCCGCGCTGGCCGGTGGGTGTGGGTGTCCTCGCCATGCTGGCCGCAGCGGCGGTCTTTCCGTTCATCGGCCGCACCTTCCTGCCAACGATGGATGAAGGAGACATCATCGTGCAGCTCGAGAAGCTGCCGTCCATCACCCTCGAGGAGTCGGTGCACCTCGATGAACGCGTTGAGGCAGCAATCCTCGCCGCCGTGCCGGAAGTGACCCGCATGGTCGCACGCGTCGGGTCGGATGAAATCGGCATGGACCCGATGGGATTGAACGAGACAGACGTATTCATGGTGCTTGCGCCGCGCGATACCTGGCGCGTGCGCAGCAAGGCCGAGCTGCAGGCACGCATCCGCGACGTGCTGGACGGTTTTCCCGGCATCGCCTACGGATTTACCCAGCCCATCGAAATGCGCACCTCCGAAATGCTCACCGGCGTGCGCGGCGATGTGGCAGTGAAGATCTTCGGCGCCGATCTCGGTGTGCTCAACGATCGTGCGCAGGCGGTAGCAGACACGCTGCGCGGCATCAGCGGCAGCGAGGATGTGTTCATCACCCAGAACGAAGGTGTTCAGTACCTGGAACTTGCGGTGGACCGCCGCCAGCTCGGACGCTTCGGTCTCGATGCGCAAACCCTGCAACGGGCCCTGCGGGCGCAGGTGGAAGGCCTGCAGGTAGGTATCGTGCAGGAAGGCCGGCAGCGCACCCCTCTGATGCTGCGGGCCGAGGCCGATGGCGCGGTTGCCGCCGAGCGGCTCGCCGACCTGCCGGTGGCCGTGGGGGATGGCCGTTACGTGCTCTTACGCCAGCTCGCCGAGGTGCGGCGCGTAGATGGCGTGGTTGCCGTTTCCCGCGAAAGCGGCCAGCGCTTCGCTGTGGTGCGCACCAACGTGGCGGGGCGCGATCTGGTGGGGTTCGTGGACGAGGCCCGGCGCACCGTCGCCAATGAGGTAGCCCTTCCGGCGGGTTACTACCTGGAATGGGGTGGCGAATTCGAAAACCAGCAACGTGCTGCGGCAAGGCTGACGCTCGTGGTGCCTGTGGCGCTGGTCCTGATCTTTCTGCTGCTCTTTTCCACATTCCGCTCCATCCGTCAGGCTCTGCTCATCCTCAGCAACATTCCGTTCGCCCTGATTGGTGGCGTGTTTGCCCTGGCCCTGTCAGGCGAGTACCTGTCAGTGCCGGCTTCGGTGGGCTTCATCGCCCTGCTCGGCATCGCTGTGCTCAACGGCGTGGTGATGGTCAGCTGCATCAATCAGCTCCGTGAAGCGGGAATGGACCTTCGTGAAGCGGTGCTGGAAGGCGCCGGACGGCGCCTGCGGCCGGTGATGATGACAGCCAGCATCGCCGCCATCGGCCTGGTGCCGCTGCTGTTCGCGCAGGGTCCGGGCTCGGAGATTCAGCGGCCGCTGGCCATCGTCGTCATCGGCGGGCTCGTCACCGCCACGGCGCTGACGCTGGTCGTGCTGCCGATTCTCTACGATCGCTTCGGCTCGGCACAGGAGGCTGCGCCATGACAGAGGATGGCATGAATCCGTATAGCGACCCAAGTCGCTGCATGCTGGTGCTCAATGCGCCACCGGCGTTGGAGGACAGCCTCGTGGACTGGTTGCTGGAAAGTGAAGCGGCCGGCGCTTTCACCAGCATCGCCTGCGCAGGCCACGGCGCAGATCCAGAGCACCTGAGCCTGGCTGAGCAGGTGATCGGCCGTCAGCGCGGCGTGCAGTTCGAAGTGATCATCGACCGCAGCCACCTGACCGGCCTGCTGGCAGAAGCGCAAGCACGCTTTGCTGCCACCGATATCTACTACCGGGTGCTGCCCGTGTTCATGGACGGGCACCTCTAACAGGTTAACCCACCGAGGCGTGCACCAGACCCATGGCCGTGTAGAACAGCAGCCAGTACGCAGCGTCGATAAAGAACAACGCCTTCCCTTTCTGCGAAAACAGGTAGTTGGTGCCGATGGCCGGTACGATGAAGCCTAGCGCCACACCAAACGCCGTGAGCACTTTGGCCGCAAACGACAGCTCTATCGCGTAGGTGGCGAAGGTGTGGGCAAGCGTCCATGAAGCCAGCACGCTGAAGGCGAAGGCACCGCCGTAGATGAGCGGCATGTTGCCGGACTGCACCTCTTCCTCGGTCAGACCCACGGCCCCCATCCAGCGTTTGCCCATGATGGGCCCGTACCAGATACCGCCCACAACAAAGCCACAGAGTGCTCCACCGAACACAGCCAGCCAGTTGACGTCAAAAAGATCCATGAAAGTCCCCCTCGACTCATTCTCCCTGTTCAGCAATGAACGCCCGCACGGCGGGGATGTCAAGTTTCCAATTACGCCGTTTTGGTTATGCTGGGCGCCGAACAGATCCGTTTTGTGGTGGGGGAACCATGCGAATTTCATGTATCGCGGCAGCCGCACTGATGGTTGCAGCGCTGGCAGGCTGCAACGATCAAACACAGCAACGCCAGGACGCCGACCTGCTACTGATCAACGGAGCCATCTACACAATGGCGAGCGAAGGTACGTGGGCGGAAGCGCTGGCCGTACGCAGTGGCGAGATCGTCGCCGTCGGCGACAACGCCACCGTGCAGGCACAGTGGAGCGGACCGGTTCGAGATCTCCAGGGCGCCATGGTGCTGCCGGGCTTTCACGATGCCCACGTGCACCCCATCGCCGGAGGCATACAACTCGGCCAGTGCGACCTCACCGGTCTGCCCACGCCGGAAGCCATCCAGCAGGCGGTTGGCGCTTGTGCAGAGAAGGCCGAGTCGAACGGCTGGGTGGTAGGCGGCGGCTGGAACCTGGGTCTGTTTCCCGAAGCCAACCCATCGAAGCGATTACTGGACGAGGTCTCTGCCGGCCGCGCCGTGTACCTCGTGGGCGCGGATGGCCATTCGGGCTGGGCAAACTCCGAGGCATTGCAGCGCGCCGGCATCGAAGCGGAAACACCAAATCCGCCAGGCGGGATCGTTGAAAGGGACGCGCAGGGCGCACCTTCCGGCGTGCTGCGGGAAAGCGCCCAGGAACTTATGGCACACGTGCTTCCAGCGGTGACCAGCGACGTTCGCCGGGCTGGCGCCCTGCGCGGCCTGGCGCTTGCCAGCGCCAACGGCATCACCTCGCTGATCGACGCTGCCGTAGGACCGGAGGAACTTTCCGTTTACCGGGCGCTGGAATCCGAGGGCCTGCTCACAAGCCGCGTCGTCGCATCGCTCAACAGCACCGCCACGCCGCTGGGCGAAGCAGCGTTGGATCTTGCAGATACCGATGCCAAGGCGAGCGATCACCTGGTGCGCCCTATCGCTGCGAAGATATTCGTAGACGGCGTGCTCGAGGGTGAAACCGCTGCCCTGCTTGCGCCCTACTCGAGCGGCGCGATGGGACATCTCGTGCAGGAAGCCGGCGTGCTGAACGATCTGGTGGCGAAGCTCGACGCCGACGGTGTTCAGGTGCACATGCATGCCATCGGTGACCGTGCGGTACGCACGGCTCTGGATGCCGTGGAAGAAGCGCGCAGGCGCAACGGCGTTAGAGACAACCGGCACCATATCGCCCACCTGCAGCTCATCGACGACGCCGACCACGGCCGCTTCGCGGAACTCAATGTCACAGCGAACTTCCAGGCGATATGGGCCTTTCCTGATGAATACATCACCGACGTCAACCTGCCGGCGGTAGGCCAGGAACGCGTGGATCGCATGTATCCCATCGCTTCTCTCGCACGAGCAGGCGCACGCATCGCCGGCGGCAGCGACTGGTTCGTATCGTCCATCAACCCGCTGCTCGCCATCGAGACCGCCGTGACGCGCCAGGATGCCAGCGGCCGGCTGGATGCTGTGCTGAACGCCGGCGAGCGCATGGGCCTGCACGCCATGCTCGAAGCGTACACATCCAACGGCGCCTACCTGATGCACCAGGAATCCCGTGTGGGCCGACTGTCCCCAGGCTACGCAGCAGACCTGGTCGTACTGGAACGCAATCTGTTCGAGATCGAACCATCACAGATCGGCGAGGTGCGCGTGCTCGCCACGTATCTGGCGGGCAAACCGGTGTATGGCGCAGAG
This sequence comes from Gammaproteobacteria bacterium, assembly GCA_030428905.1. GTDB lineage: Bacteria > Pseudomonadota > Gammaproteobacteria > Pseudomonadales > Azotimanducaceae > SYFY01. Next base: position 12,257 of record JAUIED010000014.1, on the reverse strand, counting down.
GAAATCTGATCCCGTGCGGTTGATTGTTGTTCTCTGCCTGCTGCTGGCGCCGGTCGCGGCCAGCGCCCAGAGCTACCGGGTAGGCGCGGCACATGCCACTATCAATCCTGAGCCCAGCACCTACCTGGCCGGTTACGGGCGCGATCGCGCGTCCACGGGCATGTGGGACGATCTGTACGTCAAGGCGGTGTACATTGCCGATGGAAACACGGCACTCGCCATCGTCACGCTGGACAGCATCGGTCTGACACGGCCCGACATCACGCTGATCCAGGAGGCTGCCGCGCGAGCGGTGCCCGGCCTGCCGGCGGCGCAGGTGGTGGTGACATCCACCCACACACATGCAGCACCGGATGTGGTGGGATTATGGGGTGAGTATCTATGGTCTTCCGGCCGCGATCCCGCGTACATGCTGATGCTGACCAGCCGCACCGTTGAGGCCATCACTTCGGCGCATGCAGCAGCGCAACCCGCCGAGGTACGGATCGCATCAGCCCGCAGGCCGCTGGCGTGGGTTCAGAACCTCAGCGAACCAGATCTGCTCGATCCGACCTTGAGCATGCTGCAGTTCGTGGACGCACAAGGCCAGTCCATCGCCACGCTCACGAACTACGCCTGTCACCCCACGGTGCTGGGCCCGGACAACACGAAGAGTTCGGCGGACTACCTGGCAGCATTCTACGGCGCTCTTTCAGCGGCGATTCCCGGCGAGCACCTGTTCCTGCAGGGCGCCATCGGCGGCTGGGTGCAACCGCTGCAGGATGACCGCAGCACGCAGCGCGCAGCGCAGGTGGGCGAAAGCCTCGGAAAGGCGAGTCTGGACCTGCTCGAACAGATGCAACCAGCACCCTACACGCCGCTGACGTTTGCCAGCGCCGAGTTCGACGTGCCGCTGGAAAACTGGGCGTTTCGCGTCCTGATGTGGCTCGGTGTACTGGATCGACCGATGTTCGATGGCGCCATGCGCACCAGCACTGCGGTGTTTACGATTGCCGGTGCAGGCTTCGCCACACATCCGGGCGAAACCTCACCGCACTACGCACTGCAAACCCGGCGCCTGCTCGATGCCGAGCACACGTTTGTGATGGGGCTTGCACAGGACGCCATGGGCTACATCCTCAAACCCGAGTATTTCGCTGACGACGCCCCCTATCCACACGGCGAATACCTCGTATCGGTATCTGCCGGGGAGGAGGCAGGGCCCCGACTCATGCAGACTCTTTCTGAGCTGCTGAAACGCTGAGCGCCAGCAACGTCTGGCCAGCGTAGTACAGTGGCAGACCCCAGAGCCCATGATAGAAGTCTGAGTCGAGGAACTGACCCATAGCCACGGCCAAGTCGGATACAAAAAAGAGCGCCGCACCTACCGGCACCAGAAGCACCGCACCCGCTCGCCATCCGCCAACGGCAAGGCTCAGCATGGCGGAGATGACCGAGGCGTAGGTCCATACCGGTATCGTCATGGCCGCGGAAATACCCGGCGACAGCCAATGCACCACCGCGAACGCGACGGCAAACACCGGCACCGCCGCAATCGCGGCGGCAGACCAATTTATCCCGTGGGCTGCAAAGGCAGCACCGTAACAGACATGCGCCAGCAGAAACGCGCCGAGCCCGAGGAGAAAGAAAACCTCCCCTTGCGCCAGCAGAAACGCATCGCCAAACCACGACAGCACGAGGCCGACCAGGATCAGAAGACCAAAGCGGCTGCGCCATGCGCCGCTGACCCACGCCAGGAGCACAAAACCCGTGGAGGCGGCGAGCTTCGTCGGCACCGCCACCCACGACCCGCCCAGCCAGGGTGCCAGGGTGACACCGAGGCAACCGACGACGACCAGTCCGATGGCGGTGGTTTTCATGCCTTCACCTGGCGCCGCTGTGCCAACTCCAGAAGGATCTCCTGGTGACGCGTCCTGTCAATCCGGTAGCGGCCGTAGAAGTAGATGGCTAGCAGCACAGGCGTGCTCGCGATGATGCCTTCGAAGATGCCCAGTTCGAAGATCACCTGTGGGTCCACCTCGCCCACCACGGCGCCGGGCGGAAAGCCGATCACATCAATGGCGATGCCCGCAAGAAGGTGCCCCAGCGCGTTGGAGAGCTTGCCGAAGAATGTACGAATGGAATAAAACACGCCTTCCTGCCGCACGCCCGTAGCGAGTTCCTGTTCATCCACCACGTCGCCAATGGCGGAGTACACGGTGGTGGTAAGCGTCGCGAGGCTTCCGTAGTAGAGAAACACGCTCGCACCAACAATGAAGAATATCCACATCGAGCCATTGTCCGGCAGCACATCGAAAGAGCGCAGGGTTACCGGCAGCGCCGCGGCCAGCATGCAGATCATCACTGCAGCGCGCATGGTTCCGCCCTTCTCGAAGCGCTGGTTGAGCCACGCCACCAGCGACATGGCAATGAAGTAGCTGGCCATGGAAAAGAGCGGAAAGTAGCCAATCAACCGCGGCGGTAACTCCCAGTAGTACAGCCCCATATTGGCATTGAGCGTTTCCCGCACGCCGGTCATGGAGGACAGACACAACAACCCAAAAAACAGCATGAGGTAGTTGCGGTTCCTGAATACGCTGCCCGCCTCACGAAAGAAACCGGCAACGGTAAACGGCGCCTGGTCTGCGGGCGGCTGCACCAGGTTCGGGATCTGATCGCGTGTGAGGTGTGCCGTCAGGAAGATGATGATGGCGCCGATGATGGCTACAGAACCCGCGAACGGCGCGGTTTCCATGCCAGCGTAGGGCCCATCCGTGTAGAAAACGTTGTAGAAGAACCACGCCAGAACCGCACCGCCGCTGTACGAGAACAGCGTGTTGTAGCGAAAGATGCGCGTGCGCTCGATGTAGTCCTCGGTGAGCTCCGAGCCGAGCGCCAGGTGTGGCAGGTGGTAGCAGGTGAGAAAAAACTTCAGCAGGCTGGCGAAAACAAAGAGCCAGGCGGCAAGCCCCCACTGCTCAGGCGTTGCCGCGTAGCCCAGCAGCGTCCATTGCTCGGACGAGCGCTCGAGCAGTCCGCCGGGTGGCAGATAGATCGCCAGGATGCAGGCGCCCAGCGGCACCGACGACAGGTAGATGAACGGGTGGCGGCGGCCGAGCCTGGAACGCCATCGATCGGAAACGTAGCCGATCAGCGGATCGGACACCGCATCGAGGATGATGGACAGCGAAACCGCCAACCCCGCAAGCGTGCCCGGAAGTCCAAAGCCGACGGTGTAAATAATGAAGTTGAAGCCGGCAAAAGCCCAGTTGATGGAGCCTTCCGCCGCTCCGCCCACCGCATAGCTGAGCTTCGTGCCGATGGGCACATGGCGTTTCATCCCACTAACCGGCCTTTCGCCCCACCACCCGGGTGAGGGTTTGCGGGATGAACTCGTGCACCTGCACGTTTTCGAAGCCCGCTGCCTCGAGATAGCCCACACAATCTGGCTCCGAGTGTGCGAGGCCCGTGGAACGGTTGACCGCCTCGGACAAGCCCCACAACGCCGGCGCCAACGGCCCGCAGCAGTCGGCATCGAGCATCTCGCCGATCAGGTGAAATTCGCCGCCGGGCAGCAGCGCATCGTGCACACGCTGCACTACGGAGGCGATTATCGGCCGGCTGTACTGCGGCAGGTTGGAGGCCATGATGGCAACGTCCGCATCCCTCGGCAGCGCATCGCTGGTGAAATCGCAGGGGCTGGCCGTGACGCGATCCGCCACGCCGTTTTCCGCGAGATACTCACGGGTCACCTCCACCACCGGCGGCAGGTCCAGAACCTCTGCACGTATGTCCTGATACTGCTGCGCAGCGACGATGCAGTAACAGCCGCTGCCGCCGCCCAGATCCATGATCTTCGTACGGCCGGTCAGGTCCACCTGCTTGTGAAAACGCCGCGCAGCACCCATGCCGATGGAGTAGGTCGCCTCGTGATAGGCGCGCGCCCGCTCCACCGTGAACGTGTCGTCGTACATGCCGAGCAGGCGCTGATCATCTTCCCGCACCTTCAAGTGCTCGGTGAGGTGACCCCAGCCGTCCCAGCGTGGTTTGCCGAACAGCATCCACGGGCCCGCAAAGGTGGGCTTGCCGCGCACCAGAAACCGTTCCACGTCGGCTGCGTTGGCAAACCGGTCACCGTCGCGCGACACCAGGTCCATGGCGGTGAGCGCCACCAGCAGGCGTTCAGCGTTGAGCGGCTCGATGCCACAGGCTTGCGCTACCGCATCGATGGTGTTGCTGCCATCGGCTATGGCCGTGAACACATCGAGCTCAACGGCACTCATGAGCGCCGCAGATTCCCAGAACGCTTTGCTGATGCGCTGCAGCCGGACCGTGTCCGGGCGCGCTGTGGCTTGCTCCCCCATGCAACCTCCTGATGTTCCCGTTCAGGGAGGGTACTCTATCGGCTGCCAGACCGGGAGACACACCGTGACCTACCATTCAGGATTTCGACCGGGCCTGTTCGCAGGCCAGACCATTTTCGTCGCCGGCGGCGGTGGCGGCCTCGGCCGCTGCATCGCCCATGAGCTTGCAAGCCTCGGAGCGCGCCTCGTGCTGGCGGGCCGCACCCAGGGCAAACTGGAACGCACGCGTGATGAGATCCGCGAGGACGGCGGCACGGTGCTCGGCTGTTATGCGCTTGAGCTGCGCGACGAGGCGGCGGTGGTCGACATGATGACCCAGGCCACACACGCCTACGGACCGTTTCACGGCCTTGTCAACGCTGCCGGCGGGCAGTTTCCTTCGGCGCTGGCTGATCTCAGCCTCAACGGCTGGAACGCCGTGCTGCACAACAACCTCACGAGCTATTTCCTCGTCGCACGGGAGATGTACCGGCAAAGCATGTGCGACACCGGCGGCAGCATCGTCAACATCGGAGCCGACTACGAGGGCGGCATGGCCGGCATGGGCCACAACGGTGCGGCACGGGCGGGGCTGTCGAACTTCACCGCCACCGCCGCCAGCGAATGGGGCCGCGACGGCGTGCGTGTGAACTGCGTGATACCCGGCTTCATCGCCACCACCGGATTGGACCGTTACCCTGAGGAAGACTGGGACGCACTGAGAAGCATCGACCGAAAGATTCCCCTGGGCCGCCACGGCACCGCGGCAGAGATCTCCGCCATGGTCGTCTTCCTGCTTTCGGAGATGGCAACCTACGTGACGGGCGCGGACTTCCGTGTGGACGGCGGCATCCACAACGGTGCGGCCAGCTTCGTCTTCTCACCGGGCGAACCGCGCAACCAGCAACGATTCAATGGCTTCCATCGCGACGAGCCGCCGAAGCTTCTGGGGCCAGATTAAGGGGTCAGAGTCGGGCGGATTTTCAGTATCATCGGTGGTTTCCGTGCGGAGTTCCTGCGCTGATCCGTTCTGCCGAAACAAAGAATCTGCTCGCGAGCCTGGCGGCTGTGCTGTTCGCAGCGTCTGCGCACGCTGAGTTCGACATGGTACGCATCGATCCGGAGCGCACGCCGATCGTCATCGACGGCGTGGTGGACGAGGCGGTGTGGCAGACCATCCCGCCCATCAACGACTTTCGCGTGCTGGAGCCGGACACCATGGCACCTGGCGATCTGCTCACCAACCTGCGCTTCGCCTACGATGACGAAGGCTTGTACGTCAGCGGCGACATGAAGCAGCCTTCAGGCACCCTCGTTCGTCAGCTCTCCGGGCGCGACAGCTTCACCAGCAACAGGGACTCGCTGAACGTGACGCTGGACACCTCGGGTGAGGGCCGCTACGGATTCTGGTTCGGCATTGCTCTGGGCGACTCCCAGATGGACGGCACCGTACTGCCCGAGCGCAACTTCAACAACGACTGGGATGCTCCCTGGCGCGGCCGCACGGTGGAAACCGAAGACGGTTGGAGTGCGGAGATGTTCATACCCTGGAGCGTGGTGTCCATGCCTGCGGGCAGCGACGTGCGCCGCATGGGCGTGTACGTATCGCGCAAGGTCGCATACCGCGACGAACGCTGGGGCTGGCCTGCCTTGCCGCCCACCCAGGCGAAGTTTCTCTCAACGCTGGAAGGCTTCGAGATGCGCAACGTCGCACCGCGACAGCAGTACAACGTGTATCCGTTTGTTGCCACGGGCTACGATCGCGTGGACGCCGAGATGCGTTACCGGGTGGGCGCCGATCTGTTCTGGCGGCCCTCCACCAACTTCCAGCTCACCGCCACCGTCAACCCGGACTTCGGCAACGTGGAAGCGGACGAGGTGGTCATCAACCTCACCGCCACCGAAGTGTTCTTTCCGGAGAAACGTCTGTTTTTTCTCGAAGGGCAGGAAATCTTCGTGGCATCTCCCCGCGCGGATACGCGAAGCCGCAGCGTCGGCAATTCCGGCGCGCCCTACACCATGGTGAACTCACGACGTATCGGCGGCATACCGCGTGTGCCGGCGACCGCACCGGGCGTGACCCTGCCGGAGCGCGAACTCACCCAGCCCGTAGAGCTGGTGGGTGCGGTAAAGGCCACGGGGCAGTATGGGCGATTGCGTTGGGGCGTGCTCGCCGCGTTCGAAGACGAGGTGAAGTTCGACGCCACCACGGCCGCTGGCGGCCAGATCAACCTGCACGACGACGGCAGTGATTACGGCATCGCCCGCGTGCTGTATGAGGACAACATACGGGGTGCCTACACCGCACTCGGTTTTCTCTCCACGGCCGTGCTGCACGAGAATGGCGATGCTCTGGCCCAGGGTGTGGACGCACACTTTCTAAGCGCCGACGGCAAGCTGAAAGTCGACGGCCAGATGATGACCTCGGACATCGACGGCCTGGAGCGCGGCTACGGCGGGTTCCTGGATTTCGAGCTCACCTACCGTCAGGGGCTCGTGCACCGCATCGGGCTGGAGTACTTCGACGAAAACCTGGACATCAACGACCTCGGCTTTCTGCAGCGCAACAACCACTATCAGCTGCGCAGTTCGTTACAGTGGACCACTGCCAATCTCGGTTTCGCACGGGACAACCAGTTCGACGTGCGCGGGTTTCTGCGCAGGAGCGTGACCGAATCTGTGCTCAACGGCGCCGGCTTCTTTCTGTCCGACCGGCTGGGCCTCAACAATCTGAGCACGCTCATCACACGGGTCTCCTTTTTCCCCTCGCAGTTCGATGATCTGAACAGCTTCGGCAACGGCACCTACCGGATCGAGCCGAAGGCAGACGTCAGCATCGACTGGGAGACCGACAGCAGCCGGGAGTGGCAGTTCGGCATGGGTACCGCGTTTCGCGATGAAGACCTCGGCGGCAACACCTACAGCGTCAACGCCGGCGTCACCTGGCGGCCGAGCGACCGTTTTGCCGCCAAGCTCGATGTCACCTACCTCGACCGCGACGGCTGGCTGCTGCACCAGGCAAACGACCTCTTTGCCACCTTCGAAGCGGAGCAGTGGATGCCGCGCTTTTCCATGGAGTACTTCATCAGCGCGCGCCAGCAGATCCGCATGTCGCTGCAGTGGGTGGGCATCCGCGCAAGGGAACAGGATTTCTTTCGCGTCCCCGTGCGGCCAGACGACCTGATCCCTACAGCGAAGCCCACCACCGGCCGGCCGAGCTACGACTTTTCGCTTTCGCAGTTCACCTTCCAGGCGCGTTATCGTTGGGAGATAGCGCCATTGTCAGATCTTTTCGTGGTGTACACCCGTCAGGCGGATCTGGGTGCGGCGCTCAACGACGATTCGTTCTCCGACGTGTTTGACCGCTCCTGGCGGCAGCCGCTGGCGGATGTGCTGGTGGTGAAGCTGCGGTATCGGTTGGGGTCCTAGCCACCGCTGCGTAGCGCCAGGGTTTCGTCCTCAGTGAAATCGTAACGGGCGCCCAAGCGCAGCGCTTCGGCATCGTCGCTTATTCTGCGCAACACGTTGCTGACGAGCTGCCTACGGTATCCAGGCGATTCGATGCGATCCGCCACCGCTAACACCTGCCGCCAGTCGCCACCTTGATGGCGAATACCCACCTCGAACAACGTCTTGTCTCTATCTTCGCCCGCCGAGGCTGACTCCGCCACCCGCAACGCACGGCTGGTATCACTCACCGCAAGATGCCGTACGACCGGAAGACGAGCGGCCGCCCGGTACTGCGCGGGCAGCGACTCCCACCAATCCAGGGCTTCCTCGGGCGCTTCTGCCAGGTATTGACTGGCGATGATTGGATAGGCATCAATCGATGCATCACCCGGATACTGATCGGCCAGAGCCAGCGCACTGCGGAAATCCTGATAACTCAACGAACGCAGCGCCGATACCAGCATCTGCTCGTGCTCCGGTGTGTTCTCGTAGCGGCCGAGTAGCGTCTGCAGATCGCCGCCCTCACCACGCGCAGCGACTCCAGCGAGACTCCTGAGATAGAGTACCCGGTCCGTACCGCGCAACGTGCCGGCAAATCTCTCCGCGGCATCAAACGCCTGGCCACCCCATTGCGTCGCTATTTGTTCCAGCAATCCACGCACGAGACCTCGATCACCCTGCTCCCGCAGTCGCTCCACGGCTGTTTCCGGGTCGGTCTCAAGCCACTGCTGGTAAACCAAGGCAGCGAGACTCTGCTGATACTCCGAAGAACCGTATTGTGTGAGCAGCGACAGCGCCTCCTCCGGCTGCGTGCCGGCAAGCCAAGTCAGATAGTCGGACACATACTGATGATGCTCCTCGCCCCGTTGCAGCGCCTCGATCGCAGCGTCACGGGGCTTGGTTCCAGCGGGCGGCATCTGCACGCTCAACATCGCCAGCATCTGCGCGGTCTGCTGCTCTGTTTGTGCGGTTCTCATCAGTTCTGCAGCGTGGCTTCGATCAACCGGGAACAGGGAGTATGCAAGCGCCATCAGTAGATGGTTAGAAAACATGTCACCACGCACCTGCGCTTGGTAGGGCGCCAGCAACGTCGGGTCGATGAGCGCCGCCAGCGCCAACGCCTGCAGCCGTTCGGGGTGCGGCTCAGGCGACGCCATGATTTCTGCCAACACATCCGCGCCGTCCTCAAGCAGCCGCGCTGCTAACGGCGCCGTGCCTCGTGCGCGCGATTCGTCTGCGCCTGCCTGCGGCACATTTCTCGTATGGATTTCGGGTGCGGTGTGCACTGGCGAGGACCACTCAACGGCTCGCGTTGAACCTGCCGGCTCTACGAACCACCGATTGATCACCATCCCACCGATCAGCCCCACCACCAGCGCGATGGCATAGCCGAGGGTTCTAGCCACGCATGGCACTCATGAAGGTGTTCATGTCGAAATAATCGCGCCAGACCTTGATCTTGCCGCCCTCCATCTCGAACACACCGAAGCAAGGCAGATCGACGTTGCCGGCGGTGGTTTTGGTGCGATCCAGCCGCTCGCAGAACACCGTGTCCCCTTCCTCGGTGATGTTGAGGATGTCCCAGGTGGTTTCCGTCCAGTTGGAGAGGAACCCGCGGATGAAGGCCTCCACATTGTCGCGCCCGCTCACCGGCTTCGCCGGCATGTTGTGGTAGCAGCCGTCGTCTGTGAAGTAGCCGGCCAGCTCGCTGGCGTCCAGCCGGCTCCAGGCGGCGACGAAATCGCGGATGGTGTCGATATTGCTCATGGTATGTGTCCGGGTCCTACGAAGCGCAGAGGATACCAACACCGCACGAAACCAGTGATATGCTGAGGCAAACCAACCGGAGGACAACCCATGGCAGAAGCCGTCGAAGAAACCCGATTCTGGCTCAAGGACAACTTCGCTCCCGTCTTTGAAGAAACCACCGCCACCGACCTCAAGGTCACCGGACAAATACCTCAGGCCCTGAATGGCCGGCTACTGCGCAACGGCGCCAACCCGCAAAGCGGCGAGTCCATGCACTGGTTCCTCGGCAACGGCATGCTGCATGGCGTGGAGATCCGCGGCGGCCAGGCCAACTGGTACCGCAACCGCTACGTGAGGACGCCGCTGTTTCTGGATACGGATGCCGACGTCATGAGCTCCCTGAACGACATGAGCCGGTCCGCCGCCAACACCCACGTCATCCACCACGCCGGCAAGATCCTGGCGTTGGAGGAAGGCCACTGGCCCTTCGAAGTGAACGATGAGCTGGACACCGTGGGCCCGCACAACTTCGGCGGCAAGCTGGCAGGCGCTATGACGGCGCATCCGAAGACCTGCCCCGAAACTGGCGAACTCATCTCCTTTGCCTACGGTATGGCGCCGCCCTACCTCACCTACCACCGCACCAACGCTCAGGGCGAGATGGTACAGGTGGAGCACATCACCGTGCCGGGCGCGACCATGGTGCACGACTTCAACATCACCCGGAACTACACGATCTTCATGGACCTTCCCGCGGTGTGGAACTTCGAAGGTCTCGCCGCCACCGGCCTGCCGGTGGTGTGGGATGAGTCCTACGGTGCGCGACTTGGTGTGATGCCGCGCAATGGCACCGATGCCGACGTGAAATGGTACGAGATCAATCCCTGCTACGTGTTCCACCCGATGAACGCCTATGAAGACGGCGACCGCATCATCATCGACGTGTGCCGCATGGAAGACACCATGAAGCCGGGTTCGAACTCACCGCCGCTGCTGTACCGCTGGGAGATCGACAACGTCGCCGGCACGGTGAAAGAAACGCAGCTCGACGACCGCTCCGTGGAGTTCCCAAGGGTGTGCGACACCCGCGTGGGACTGCCGTACCGCTACGGTTACACCGCCGCTTTCGCGGGCGGCATGCCGTACGCCGAGGGCATCATGAAGTACGACATGGTGAACCACCGCAGCGATTACCACGACCTCAAAGGCGGCCAGGGCAGCGAGCCCGTGTTCGTGAAGAACCCCGCCGGCAGCAGTGAAGACGACGGCTGGGTGCTCGCCTACGTGTACCAGCCGGAGATCAACCGCAGCGAAGTGGTGATTGTCGATGCGCAGCACATGGATCAGGATCCGGTGGCGCGCATTCACCTGCCGGTGCGTGTGCCCGCGGGTTTCCACGGCAACTGGGTGCCGGACGGCTACTAGGCTGCGGCCATGGCGTTGCGCATCTACCCGGCGCCGCAGACAAGCTACGGCGCCCACGAAGAGGCCATGCAACAGTACCGCGAAGAAGGTACCGCCCGAGCGTTGGCGCTACCCAACCGCGGCCCTGTGCGTTACGACGCCCAGGGCCGCGTACACGACGACATCCTCACAGCGTACCGCCGGTACGGGTTCTATGTGTTCACCGGCCTTCTTCAGGCGGATGAGCTGGCTGACCTCGAACGGGATGTGGCTGACGTGTGGCGCCGGGCACCGCGAGGGCCGAGGGAAAAGGTGGATGCCGAAGGCAGACCGGCCCTCGGTGCCGACGGTAAGGCCCGCAGCTTCTCCTGGGTGCGGCCACTTTCTGATCCGCTGGGCGGCACCGAGCACAGCAACGGTCGGCATCCGGCGAAGATGATCGAGCCGGATGCGCCGCAGGGCGCCCCCGAACGCGTGCTGCAGCTCGTGCTCGGCTCTCTGCAGTTCTCCGATGCCTGCCTGCGACTGTATGGTCACCCCGATCTGCTGCGCATCACCGCTGCCATCAACGGCGAGGATTTCGTGCCGTTCAACGAAGCGATCTGGGTCAAGCATCCCTGGCTCGGCGGCTCCGTGGCCTGGCATCAGGACGCCTTCACCCACTGGCAAAGCACTGATCTCGACGCCGACACGCACGGTTTCAACTTCATGGCGCAGCTCTATGGCTGCGACGCCACCAATGGTTTGTGGGTGGTGCCGGGCTCGCACGACATCGGCAAGGTGGATATCGCCGGCCGGGTAGCCGAGGTGGGTTCCGATCGCCTGCCGGAAGCCGTGCCGCTGATTTGCGCGCCGGGCGATGTGGCCATCTGCAACCGACAGGCGGTGCACGGATCGTTCGCCAACACCGGCGGCAACATGCGCGTGACCATCAACATGGGGTTTCACAAACGCTCCAGCGTGCTCGGCGTGCAGGGTGGCGGCATTCACAATGCCGTGGAGGTATACACGGCGGAGCGCATCGATCATCGCGCCCGCCTCATCAGCTACGGCATCGACGCGCGCCGGCAACGCTACCCCGACGAGCAACCTTTCACATACGCGCCGCTGGCCGAGGCTGGCTACCGCTGGAACGAAGCGGCGCGTGAGGACATCAGAGACTACAACATCGAAGATCTCGGCATCTGACAAACCACGCCACGGGAGGGGATGGCATGGACTGGAAAGCACGCCTGGGCAGCAAGCTTACGGACATCAACGACGCCGTGGCGCATGTGCGCAGCGGCCAGACCGTCGCCGTATCACCCTACACTTCCACGCCGGTGACACTGG
>JAUIED010000192.1 GCA_030428905.1 Gammaproteobacteria bacterium | reverse complement strand
GGTGTTGAGCTCCTACCCCGGCGGTCCCGCGCGCGTGGATTGCGCTGCCGACGACGGCAATCCCAACACCTGCACCTACGCGCAGGAGATCCAGAACTTCGCCAACTGGTTTACCTACTACCGCTCTCGGGAGTACACGGCCAAAGCCTCGCTCGGCCGGGCGATTGCCGGTGCGTCGAACCTGCGCATGGGGTACACGGTGCTGAACAAGACCGGCAACCGTGAGGCCATCGACAGCCTTAACGCCTCCTACCGACTCGGCCACAAGCGGGCGCTGCTGGATGAGGTGTACAACATGTACTCCGCCGGCGGTACGCCGCTGCGGCTGGCGCTGGATCGTGCCGGGCGTACCTTCGAGTGCGTGTCCGGCAATGCATTCTTCACCAGCGGTAGTGCGCCAGGCAGCGCCAACTGTCCGGTGCAGGCAGCGCCTGAGGGGCAGTGCCAGAACAACTTCACGCTGCTGTTCTCCGACGGCGAGTGGAACGGCAGCTTCAGTATCTCCAACCACGACCGGCAGGGCCAAGGCGGCGCTTCGAGCAATACGCCCTTCGACGGCGGTCGCTACGAGGACAGCTGGTCGTCCACCCTGGCGGATGTCGCCATGTACTACTACGAGCGGGATCTGCATCCGGATCTGACCAACGGTGTGCCGACCACGGAGCGCGATCAGCAGGGTGCGCCGCTGAGCGCATTCGGCGATGAGGGTGAGATCATGCACCAGCACATGAAGACCTACACGGTGGGCTTCGGGTTGGCGGGCAACTTCACTATCGACGACATTCCCACCGACTACACCCAGCCATTCCCATGGCTACGGCCGACCATCAGCACGCAGACCAAGATCGATGACATGCTGCACGCCGCGGTGAACGGGCGTGGTCAGTTTCTGCAGGCCAATAACCCCGTGCTGTTGAGCCAGGTGTTCCAGACGGCGTTCAGCGAGTTTGCCGACAGCTCGGTGTCCGTGTCGGCGGTGGCGTTCAACTCCACGGCCTTGCGGGAAGAAACCGTGGAGTATCGCGGCTTCTTCAATCCCAAGTTTCACAACGGTGACCTGCGCGCCCTGTCCGTGGATCCGAGTACCGGTGTGGTCGACGCGGACAACCCGCTATGGCGCGCTGCGGTGCGAATGGATGGCCTGAACCCCAACACACGGGTCGTGCTGACCTATGACGACAACACGGGCCGAGGCAAGGCATTCACCTACGGTAACCTCAATGCGGACCAGCGCTCGGTGCTCAGCGCCATCGAAGTGGACTGGCTTCGTGGCGTTCGCAGTAACGAGGAGCCAAACGGCATCCTGCGCTCCCGCCAGGAGGACGAAGGTTTGTTGGGGGACATCGTGCACTCCGCTCCGGTGTTCGTCGGCACCCCGCGCGCGTTCCGACGGGACCAGGCGCCGTATCCCACATCCGGAGGTAACCTGTACTCCGACTTCGTCAGCGACAGCGCTGCTCGACGTCGTATGGTGTACGTCGGCGCCAACGACGGCATGCTGCATGGCTTCGATGCGGGGATCGGCTCTGGCACCGGCACGGGCGACGAGATGATCGCCTTCGTGCCGAACAAGATCATCGACGGTTCCGAGGATTTTGCCAACCGCCTCGATCAGTTCACCTCGCTTGTGTACGCGCACCGGTTTTTCGTCGACCTGACGCCGACGGTGGAAGACGTATTCGTCAAGCCGGACTGGTCGGCGGGTTCCAAGAGTTGGAACACGCTGCTCGTTGGTGGTCTCGGCGCTGGCGGGAAGGGTTATTTCGCCTTGAATGTCACCGATCCGGGTCAGTACGCCACGGTTGCCAGCGCCCGCGACACCGTCCTGTGGGAATTCACGGACGAAGACGACACCTACCCGGTGGATGGCAATGGCGATCCGATTACCGATGGCAATGGTGATCCTCTGCTCTACAACGGCATGCCGGTGAAAGACCTCGGCTATGCGGTCGCGCAACCGCAGGTGGTAATGACCAACCTCAACGATACCGACGGAGAGAAGCACTGGGCGGCGGTATTCGGCAACGGCTATAACTCAACTGCCGGTATCGCCAAGCTATTCGTACTGCTGCTGGATGAAGGCACCAACGGTTGGCAGGATGGTGACTTCCACAAAATCAACACGTTCGTGGGCGTGCAGGGGGCTCCGCATCCCCTGGCAGGCCTGCCCAACGGTATTGGTACCGTGACGGCCGTGGACGCCGACGGCAACGGTACCGCTGATTACGCCTATGGTGGCGATCTCCTGGGTAATCTCTACCGCTTCGACATGACCAGCAGCAACGCGGACAACTGGACCGCGACCAAGCTCTTTCAGGCGCGCCGTTCGGGTGTGTATCAACCCATCACCACTAAGCCGTTCGTGAAGAAGTTCAGCGGTGTGAATCCCGGCGAACCGGACGAAGGCTTTCTGATCGTTTTCGGTACCGGCAGCTGGGTGACGGACGACGACGGCACCAGTACGGAGATTCAGAGCGTGTACGGTATCTGGGACCGCCTGGAAGCTACTCCGGCAACTGCCGGCGCCACGGCGCGCGACACCCGGTTGGTGGAACAGGAGATAACCAACGTTGTCGACGCTTCCGCGAGCTTCGAACGGCAGCGTATCGTCAGCCGCAATCCGGTGGATTATCAGCCGGATGGGTCAGGCGGCACGGCCGGCACCTATGGCTGGTACATGGATCTCGATCCTGTGCGTCCGAGCGTTACCCTGCAGGGCAGCGTCAACAACGATGTGTCGGGTCTTGCGCCGCCCAACCCGCAATACCCGGGTGAGCGTGCTATCCGCCGCATCATCTCGCGAGGCAACACGCTGCTCATCGCCACCGTTATCCCGCGCGACTCGAACACTTGTGCCAAAGCACCACCCGGCGCTCTGTTCCCCATCGACATCGTCACTGGCGGATCACCAAGCCGACCGATTCTGGACCTGAACAACGACGGCGAGATCGATGAGAACGACTTCGTCACGATCAACGGCGTGGACTACGCATCGGGAATCGTCTTCGACGGCGATGACCTCAACGGCACGCTGGTGGATCCATCGATGCTGGTGGGTACAGGCGATCACGACTTCCTGTTCGTCTCCGGTGGCGACGATCAGATTACGTTGCGGCTGGCACCGCCGGAAGATCAGAAAACCGGCAGGTTGTCCTGGCGGCAACTCATCGAGGAGTAGGAGACTGTGATGGCTCAACGAATGAAGGCGACCCTGATCCTGCTGTGGGCCTGTTTTGCTGGCGTCTCGGCGTCGGCGCAGGCAGAGGAGTTTGAGGAGGGAGGTAATACCGAGTACGCGGAACAGGAGTACCAGGGAGTCATCCGCAAGGTCAGCCTGGAAAGCAACGCGATTGAGGTGAGCGGCTGGTACTTCGAAGTGCCAGTCGATGTGCCTGTCACCGTTCGCGGGGGGCCTGGAGCGCTCAGCTTGCTGGCCGAAGGCATGCAGGTGATCGTGCTCTATCGGCTGGTAGATGATGTCCGCGTGGCGCTAGCCATCGATCAGCTGCCAGACAATCAGGAGATGCCGGAGTTTTGACCCAAATAGCCGTCAGCCACACCGCAGGGCGCGGCCGGCGGCGTCTTCCCGTATCCCGTCGCCATCGGTGTCCGGTGCGCTGCGGGCACGGCCTGCGTAGTTGAGAATCAGCATCCTCGCGTGGCGCGGATCGTTGTTGTCTGGGCAATACAGGAAGTTGCCGTTCTGCCAGCGCGTTAGACCGGTACCGCGAAACTGTAGAAAGCTTCTGTTGCGAAAAGATCGCCAACGCACCGTGCCGTGATCGAGCCTTGGCAGGCGGGCGTACAGTGGCTCCGTGGCGTCTCTTTGCCTGTCACCGTCGCGATCGGCAAACACCATGGCGCCTTGATGCCAGCTGTTGTGCCGGCCGCACTGGGATGATTGAGCTTCTGCCGGGCAGAAAATCACGTTTTCCCGGTAGGTGATGGCGGCGCTGCGGGCCAGTGCTACGGCGCCGGCAAATCGGTTGATGGCAGCACTACTGCGTTGGCTTGCCGCCAGATGCTGAAACTCCGGTATGGCAAAGGCAGCCAGCACCGAGGCGATGACCAGGCTCACGAGCAGATCGAACAAGCTGATACCGGCAATGCGCATGCCGACAACCTACTGCTGCGATCGGCGCTGACCTGACGGATATTGCCCACGCCATGTGTGCTATTCCATCTCGAGTTTTTTGAGCTTGTACCGCAGCGCACGAAAGGTAATGCCAAGATCCTTGGCGGCTGCGGTCTTGTTCCAGCGGTTGTCTTCCAGCGCCTGAGTGATCAACCGTCGTTCGATGGCTTCGAGGTGCTCCTCCAGGGACACGCCATTGGGCAGCGTACTCGGTCCTGTTACTTCCTCTTCTGAGGACGGTGTGATTTCCGCAGGCTTGGACTTAGCGCTCAAGCCCAGGTCTTGCGGCTGGATCACGCCGTTCTCGCATAGAGTGAAGGCGCGTTCGAGGATGTTTTCGAGCTCCCGTACGTTGCCAGGAAACTGGTAGGTGGAGAGCGCTGCCGATGCGGCTTCCGACAGTTTCGGTCGCGGTTGGTCGTAGTCTGCGGCCAGTCGGTCGAGGATTCGGGTTGCGAATTCTGGTATGTCCTCGCGCCGCTCGCGCAGGCTCGGCATGTGCAGCTCAATGACGTTCAGGCGGTAGTAGAGGTCCTGGCGAAAGCGGTCTTCGGCCACCTCTTCGGCGAGGTCTTTGTGCGTGGCGCACAGAATGCGCACGTCGATGGTTTTCTCACCGACGCTGCCTACGCGGCGTACAGACTTCTCCTGGATGGCACGCAACAGCTTTACCTGCATGGACAGCGGTAAGTCTGCCACCTCGTCGAGGAACAGGGTGCCTCCTGCGGCTACTTCGAAGAGGCCGGCTTTGTCTGCGATGGCGCCGGTAAACGCGCCCTTCGCGTGGCCGAAAAACTCGCTTTCCATCAGCTCGTTAGGTATGGCGCCGCAGTTGACCGGCACGAATGGTCCGCTGTGTCGTGGCCCTTGTTCGTGGATCAGCCGTGCGGCGACTTCCTTGCCTGACCCCGATTCGCCGCTGATGTAGATAGGCGCCTGGCTTCGGGCGAGCTTGGCAATCTGCGCTCGCAGCGCTTCGAGCTCGTTGGAACTTCCGATGAGCTGCGTTGCGCCGGCGCGCTCCTCCTTCGGAGCAGGTTCGAGCTTCAGGGCGGTTTCGACCAGGTTGCGCAGTTGGTCCAGGTCCACAGGCTTCTGCACGTAATCGAACGCACCGGATTTCAGTGCCTCAATTGCGCTATCCATGCTGCCGTGGGCGGTGATCATCGCCACCGGGGTGGCCGGGAAGCGTTCGTTGATCAGGGCGACGATCTCGAGACCGTTACCATCGGGCAGGTTCATGTCCGTCAGGCACAGGTCGAAGGCATGGTCCTTCAGAAGCAATTTCGCTTCGGCAACATTCTCCGCTGCCTGGGTGGCCAGATTCATGCGGCCCAGCGTGATCTCGAGCAGTTCTCGAATGTCCGGCTCATCGTCAATGATGAGTACGGTACGGGTCTGGTTGTTCATGCGCTGATCCGGTCTGGGTGGGCGAAAAGAATGCGAAAACAAGCGCCGCCGCGTTTCGCGGGCAGATAGGACAGGCGCGCAAGGTTAGCCTCGCAGAGTTCGCGAGACAGATACAGGCCGAGACCCGTGCCCCTTGCCTTGGTCGTGTGAAACGGCTGGAACAGTTTGTTCTGCTTATCAGGCGGCACGCCAGGACCGTTGTCGGAGACATTGATGTAGGGGCGCTCGGTCTGTTCGTCGATGCCGCCCTCGATATGCACTTCCACAGGCTTGCCGCCGCTTTGGCCGTGGGTCAAGGCGTTGCTCACCAGGTTGGTGAGTACCTGGTTGAGCTGGCGTGGGTCCACGCGTACCTCGGCAGACATAGGGGTCACCGCGGTGACGATACGGGCGCTCGGCTCGGTTTCGAGGTACTGATCCACGAAGCTGTCCACGAGCCGGCCCAGCTGCACCCTTTCCGGGTTTGGCGGGTTTCTGCGGGACATCTCCAGCACATTCTCCACCACCTGATTCATGCGTTTGGTGTGGTTGTGGATGATATCCGTGAGGCGTTCGTCGCCGCGATCGAGATTGCGTGACTCCTGCAGGAGCTGTGCTGCGTGGCTGATCGCAGCCAGGGGGTTGCGTATCTCGTGGGCAATGCTGGCGCTCAGACGGCCGAGTTCCGCGAGTTTGAGCTGCTGCACCTGACTCTGCAGCTCACCGGCGTCCTCGATGAATATGGTCACGTCGCTGGTTGGATCATCCGGCCGCACCGGCGCGAAATTCACCCGGATCTCCGGCCCGGAAGGGTGCGCCTGAAAGGGTGGAATGCGAAAAGCACGGTCCTGACGCCACTGATCGAGTGCGCGCTGGAGAGGTTGTGGAAGGCGCTCGCGCCCTTCCGCCCGGCCCAGAAAACCGCCTGCTGCGTGATTCTGCATGCGCACCCGGTCCTGGTTGTCCACCACCACGATGCCCGTCTGCATGCGTTGAATGATCTGCTTGTTGATGCGCTCCAGATCCTCGACTTCCGCGGCATGGGTCAACGCTTTCATTTCGTTTTCGCGCAGGCGCGACGACAGGTTTTGTACCAGCAGGGCGAAGGCGAAGAGCAGTAGACCCAGCACACCTGCTTCGAAGAAATTTGGTGCCGCTACGCTGCCTTGCAACGCCAGATGCAACTCCTGATAGAGCACTGCGATGGATGCGATTGCGGCGACGAAGGTACTCCAGCGGTCCTGCACGACGATGGCACCCGCCGTAACGGTGACAAGCATGAAGGCGTCCAGGCCACTGGCAACGCCGCCGGACTGGTACATCATCAGAGCAAGCCAGATGACGTCGGCGCATACGAGCACGACGATGACGGTCTGGCGCCGGCTTTCGTCCACCGGCAGCAACGACATGGAGAGCGTGAGGCCTACGTTGAACACCGTGTAGCCGAGCGCCGTCCAGAAGAACAACTGCGGTGCCAGCGAACCCACATCGGTGGGCAGCCAGGTCTGAGAGAACAGCACGAGCAGCAGCAGGCCGACCAGCACGCGGTAGTAGTTGTAGACCTTGAGAAGGGAGAAGGTCAGCGCCTGGCGCCTGCGCTGGATCTCGGCGGCTACCTCGGCGCGGCTGACGGCGCTTGGGGTCATTCCACGAAGGGCAGCCAGCTAAACCAACCTTTCTTTTTCTTCTCGTTCGTCGCTTCGTGCTCCACCGGTGCAGAACCATCCGCCACGGCAGGGCGCGCTACGGGCACATAACCTTCAGGATGTCGCAGGGTCAAAGGCGGTGGTACGTCGGGCCGGTCCAGCAGACCCAGCGTCACCAGGTTGGTCCAGGAACGGTCGCGGTTGCGTACCCGCTCTGCCAGCACCAGCTCGCCATCGCCATTGAAGGCGGGATAGGAGGGGTAGTTGGCGGCGAGCACGCGCAACGAGTCGTTGGCTGTATCTTCCAGGCCCAGTCGCCAGGCACATTCCGCCATCACGGCGAGGGCATCCGGTACAGCAGTGCTCTGGGAGAAGTTGTCCAGCACATAGCGAGCGCGGTTGTTGGCGGCCATGTAGGCGCCGCGGCGCATGTAGTAGTCGGCCACGTGCAGCTCAGACTGTGCAAGCACG
>JAUIED010000191.1 GCA_030428905.1 Gammaproteobacteria bacterium | reverse complement strand
CCACCTCGGGTCAGACACGAACGAGTATTTCGAACTGGCGGGCACCCCCGGCGAGTCGCTGAACGGGCTGACCTACATCGTCATCGACGGCGCCTTCCTGCGTGCCTACGGCAGCGGCCTGCGCGAACTGTCGGGATTGGGTTCCAGGCAGCGCCTGCAGCGGGTGAAAGACCACGACTGGGTGATGACCACCTACGAGACACTGAGAGATCGCATCGAAGTGTTTCTCCCTGTGGATTGGGGGGCGCTGGTGTTCGACGAGGCCCAGAAAGCTAAGAACCCGGGTAGCCGACTTACGGAGATGGCTAAGTCGCTACAAGCGGATTTCACGATCACCCTCACCGGAACTCCAGTGGAGAACCGGCTGACGGATCTCTGGTCGATTGTCGATCTCTGTCGTCCCGGTTTTCTCGGTGCCTTGAGCCAGTTCCGCACGGAGTACGAGGGGCGGTCGGCCCAGGATGTCGAGCTGGACAAGTCGCAACGACTCAAAGACCGGCTGGAAAGCGAAGGTGCGCCGCCGCTGCTTCTCCGACGGATGAAGGAAGACCACCTGGATGGCTTACCAGAGAAGAAAATTCACCGCTACGAAAGGCTCATGGGGCAGGAGCAAGCCAGCGCTTACTCGGCAGTGATTTCCGAAGCGCGTGGAGCCTCGGGCAGGAAGGGATCGATTCTCGAAGCGTTGCATAAGCTGCGCATGGTTTCTCTGCTCGGCCATGGTGTCAAAAGTGGCGGGCTTACAGATGAAGTGGTGAAGAGCTCAGCGCGCTTGTCTGCAATGTTCTCGATTCTGGACGAAGTGAGAGCGCGACAGGAAAAGGCGCTGATCTTTGTGGAGTACTTGGACGTGCAGGATGCGCTGAGCGCGTATCTGGCGGAACATTTCTCGCTGGACGTCTTGCCGCCGAGAATCAACGGCAAAGTTGCTGGGCCGATACGACAGCGTCATGTCGACGCGTTCCAGGCGCTGCCCGAAAAGCAGTTCGCCGTGATGATCCTATCCCCTCGCGCAGGTGGCGTGGGCCTCACGTTGACAGCGGCAAACCATGTGATTCACCTGTCGCGTTGGTGGAACCCCGCAGTGGAGGATCAGTGTACGGATCGTATCTACCGAATCGGGCAGAACCGTTCGGTAAACGTGCACTATCCGTTGGCGATTCATCCGGAGCACGACCGCGGCAGCTTCGATCTCAATTTGGATCGACTGCTGGAGCGCAAGCGCGAACTTAGCTCCAGTGTTCTGGCACCCCCGGACGTCTCTGAGGCGGAGCTGCTGGGTTTGCTAGACGACTCTACACAGTGAGCACCCACGCGGCGCACGGCGTACAGAGCGTGGCCGGTGGCCTACACCACAGGCGGAACCACCATCAGTGCTTGTTATCGGCCTATAAATTGAGTCGTGAGCGAGATTCGCTTGTTGGGCTGGGACAGCGATTCCCCTCTTTACATAGGGAAAGCCGGCAAGCCCGGGCCACAGAGGTTTGTTCAGGAGCAAATCAACGATGAGGAGCATCAAGCTAGAAGTTCGCGTCTGGTATGACGAGAAGACCGGCCATATAAAGCTGGCTGGGCCAGGCATCACGGCGTCGACTATCAGCAATGACCCAACGAGTAGAAGGTATCACCCGAACCTATTCAGGAAGCTAGGCCGATGTCTGAAAGATCGTGGTATGCCTTCACCATAGGAACGTCGCCGGTATTTGCAAAACTCGTAGCAGGAAGAACACACAGTGGCCAAAGCAGAAGTGACCGTCCAAGAACTTGTGGAAATGATCGAGCGGGAGAATTGCACTTACCGGAAATGCAGCGTAGGTATTTATTGCGGTCCACGAGAGTGCGTGATCGAATAAACTCGCTTCATCGTGCCAAACTATCGGGCGCAATCTTGCAGTACCCATTGGCGATTCATCCAGAGCACGACTGCGGGAGCTTCGACTTGAACCTGGATCGCTTGCTGGGGCGGAAGCGAGAACTCAGTGCCAGCGTGCTTGCACTGCCAGAAGTATCGGATGCGGAGCTGACGAACCTGCTCTATGTGTAATAGTCGCGACCCGATCTGACAGTTACCGATTTTGACGTCGATGCGTTTGTCAGATCAGTTTAGATTACTGACCTTTTCCTCCCACACACTCCGCCCATCGAGCAAAGTCTGTAGTGGAGTCCGTCCGCAGCACATCTTACCCTGATGCGCTCGCTCGTTGTTGTAGGTTTCCATCCAGGCGTCAAGATCAGATTGTAGGTCATCCAATGTCTTGTACACCTTCTTCCGAAAGGCGATCTCGTAAAACTCCTCCTTGATCGTTCGATGAAACCGCTCGCAGATCCCGTTCGTCTGAGGACTGTACGCCTTGGTACGGCTGTGCTCGATGTCGTTCAGCGCCAGATACAACTGGTAATCATGATGCTCAGGACGACCACAGAACTCGGTTCCTCGATCCGTGAGTACCCGTAGCAGATCGACACCGTAGCTCTCCAGGAGCGGCAGCACGCGATCATTCAACAAATCTGCCGCGGTAATCGGCGTTTTCGTCGTGTATAGCTTCGCCGCGCCCACCTTGCTGTAGGTGTCGATGAAGGTCTGCTGGTAGATGCGCCCGATACCCTTGATCGTACCCACGTAGTACGTGTCCTGAGAGCCTAGGTAGCCCGGGTGTTCCGTCTCGATCTCGCCGTGCGCCTCGTCGCTCGACTTTTGCCGCTCCAGAGCCGCAACCTGCGCCTCCGTTAGCACGATTCCTTCCTCGGCCACTTTCTTCTCTAACGCTCTGAGTCGCAGCTTGCGGCTCTGGAGCGTGTGACGTAGCCAGATACTCCGCACGCCGCTGGCTGAGACGAACACACCCTTCTTGCGGAGCTCGTTGGAGACGCGAACCTGACCGTGTGCTGGAAACTCGAATGAGAAGTCCAGGACGGCTTGCTCGATTTGTGGATCGACTCGGTTCTTCAGGTTCGGCGCGTTGCGAGGCTTGTCCAACAGGGCTTCCAGGCCGCCATCGTCCCGAGCTGCTTGGTAGCGATAGAACGTGTCTCGAGACACACCCATCATCCGGCAGGCTTTCGACACATTGCCGAGTTCCTCTGCCAGGTTGAGCAGGCCGATTTTGTTTCGAATGATTCGCTGTGTAGACTGATTCATGAGGGTTATCCCTATGGTTTTGGTTGAAAGTCAGCACTTCCATCAAAACCGATAACCCTCGCTCCTTTCAAGCGAGGTGTCAGATCAGGTCTGAACTATTTCATCTATGACTCAACGTGCTGAACGTTGAACTTTGTGAAAGCCACTGAGTACTCTTAGCTGATGTCCCCAATGGCGCGGTCGAACCACAACAGTGCCGCATCACCTTCTTTTTTTGTGATTTCGTCGATTGCGCGACTGTGCCGTATTCCATTTCTCAATTCAGCGAGTTGGCCAAATTTCGTTGCAAGCGCCTCCTTTGATTTGAATTTTTCTGCAAACAGTGGCCAGAGCGACTTGCTGTTGATTGTGTCTTGTAGTTCCCTAAGGTCCGAGAATTGGAGGCGTTGGCCAAGTGGGTTTTCTGAGTCGATCTCGAAATTTGCTTTCCGCTTTGTCTCGCCGGCGAGGCGATCTTCCACTTTCTTCAGGACGTGTGGTGGCAATCTGTTCACTTCGCCCTCAAGTGCTTCACTTATGAGGTGTCTCAGCTTGAGTTCCACTTGTTCAACTCGCTCATCGAGATCTCTCAGGTCTGGAGACAGGTCGATACGTTCTTTGATAAGCAGGTATTCAATTGCAGCCACGATAGTGCTCTGACGTTCCGCTAGAAACGCGTCGAAATCCTCAGGTGTAAAAGGGTCTCTCAAGAGAATGTCGAACGCGGTCGGAGAGATGAAATGCGACTCCAATGTCGATCGAACTGCGCTTTCGCCGTTCTTCTGGATCAACTTTGGCAAGTAGGCGTTCGGTAGCTGATCCCCGATGACATGACGATTCGATTCAGCCGTCAATGGTGTTCTGTTCAGGATCGAATGGATACGTTCGCCAGCCTTCACCTTTTGAGCTTTGGAAATGGGGATTATGTGATGATCGTCGAGATCATCGTGCTGTGGAGCATGCCCAGACATCCAGTCTCTAGCTCCCTGAATCACCAGAAGGTTGAATATTCCGCTGTAGATCGAGGAGCTACTTCGGCGCTCCGATCTCAAATCGATATTTCGAAAACGTAGTTTGAATTCGTCTATCAGCGAAGGTTCATGATTGTCATCGGTTATCCATGCTTTGAGGTCTTGAAAATCTCTTGCCGCCGTCGTTTCAACAGAGCCTGAATATCGGTTCAAGAAAACAGATGCCCAATACCAATGGCTGATCTTGCGTTGTGCATCAAGACGTTGCTGAGCGTCGATACTTCTTACATAGGATTGGATGGCCGCGAAAGCGGGCAAAATGGAAACATAGGGTAGGTATTTTGAAGCGATTGCCCCGAACTCTCTTGGGTCTCGCAGGAGCCGTATCGCCCTTTCCAACGCTTCAACGCCCTTGCTCCACAAAACGGAGAACTCGTCCGTGCTTTGCACAAGAATTTCTTTGCGTCTTGAACCATCTTTCTCGCGTATAGGCTTTTCAGTCCCAGGCAACAGAAAGTAGAGGTACTTTGGGGAGCAGTAACTCTGCTTGAGAATGGACATCACCTGAAGAATGTAAACGTTCATCTTGTCTGTATCGACAAATTCCAAGCGGGGCGAGGCCTCGCGCCACATATGTTTAAGCTGTAGGCCTTTGGGTTTTAGCAATGCATTAATCAGGTCAAATGTATCAAGTTGTACGCCTTTGCTATTGATCTGGGTAAAAATGTCGCAAACTTTATCTAGCCCCAGTTCCTCGTCCAGCTCAATGTATGAAATCTGATACTGCTCAGTGAGTGTTCGCAGCTGATCTCCAAAATCTCTGGCGTTTTTCGCATGCATTATTGCTGCCCTTTCGGCGGGCAGATCCTTGAGTTCCTCGGCTTCCTTGGCTCTTTCTTCCCAGTATTTTTCGTACCCTTGCACCCAGTTAGGTAGCTCCCATCCCCCGCTTCCTACCACAGAAAGCGGGAATATATGTTGCGCGAACTGTTGCTCACGATTTTCCAGTAGTTGTGTCCAGCCCTTTGACCACTGATAGTTGAAAGCCTCGTCGTACTCCTCTGCCATGAAGCGATCAACTTTCAGAAAGTAGTAGTAGCGGTTGGCGCGATTCGGAAGAGGCTTATCGGGACTAACAAAGGCGTAGTACATAGCTGTAAGCCGCTGTTGCCCATCCAAGACGATATGTTCCGGCCGCAAGGTTTCGTCAAAGCCGTAGATTCCCTCGCAGGAAAGCGCTTCGAAATTGTCAGGACGACCTTTCCAGAGCAATAGGCTGCCGATGTAATAGTCGAGAAAGATCGAACGCATCAGGTCCCGGATGTCCCATGGTTCCCACTCAAATTCCCGCTGAAAATCAGGGATAACGTATCGGCCTTCTCGCAGTCTATTAAGGAGTGTGTTCAGACTTACGTGATCGGGTTTCTGGGCGTTCAGCATTGTTCGTAGTTCCTTTACTTGGTTTGCGCATAGGCAGCCGAGATTTGCGTGGCTCTTCGGAGCAGCGACAACTCGCCATCCTGGAGCACTTCGAGTAGGAGGTTGAACTCCCGCATAAAAACCTGCGCGAATCCTGGATCATGGTCAATTATGGAGGTGGCGTTGTCGATCAGATCTGCCAATTTTATGGTTTTTGCTGCATTTGATGCGGCGGCGATGTGTGCCCGGTCCTTGGCTTTCCGCAATGCTCGATTCCCATCTTCCGGTTTCGATATATCGGTTAGCTCAAGCACCAGATGAAGAACCTCGGAATTGCATCCTCCCTCGATTTCTTCGGCTGTGGCTTCTGTGTCCTCCAATACGTCGTGTAGCCACGCCGCGGCTATCATCTCTGGCGTCCCTCCTGCCTGTGCCGTGAGGTTCGCTACCGCTTCCAAGTGCTCGGTATAGGGCTCCAGGGTGTACTTCCGTTTCTGTTCGACCTCTCCGTGTCTTCTCCTGGCTATAGCCTCTGCATTGCGCACTAGGCGGCATCCATCAACCATCATGGCCCTCTTGGGGCCGGAACAGAGACTCGGGTACGTAAACATTGGATAGCGAAATCAGCCCATCTAAACCGTTGATATACGTCCGATAAGAATGTTCAGCGTTCCAGTCCCCACTGTGGAGCAGCTTCCATGCTTCTTGGTAGCGATCGTGACGTTCCTTTGTGGATACTGCATAGCCCAGGCTGCCGAGCTGCACGCTGAGCCACAACTCCTGCCATGCCTCATCACTTCCAAGCTGAGAGATCATCGCCTGCCATACTACCTCTAGTTGCCTGTCTATCACGTCAACCTCCGTCCCGAGGTCGCGCCAAGCGCTCTGGCATTGTTCACTTGTAAGATGGAAAGTGTGATGCAGTCCTGCCGATGTTCCTACTTCCTGATAGATCAATGCAGCGCAAGGTACATAGCCACGTATTTCCGTCTCTTGTTCTGCGGTCACGTAGGTGGTTTGGCCAGCACTTTCCAAGCATCGCCATAGTAGCCAAAACCACCGGCGATCTTCTCTGTTTGGCCAGAAGTTGAAATAGTGCCCTACGATCGGCTGTATCTGGTCCGCGGTTACCCGCGGCAATGATCGATTATCTGGTGAATGCGGCAACATAGTCGGAGTCTGTCAGCCTGCTGGTCCGAGAATCGAGAGATTGGTGAACAAGCAGGAATGCAACTCTTTTCACAATAGCAGCAGGATTGTAATCTAACTCCGGTTGCTGCTGGTAACACGCTTTCTGAAGGCCAAGATCAGCAGGCCGTTCCAGCTCGACGAAGTAGGGGGGACAGTGGGAAGTCCGAAAAAATCAAATGGAACACCAGTTACTCGCCATTTTCTAATGAAGCAATTTGGATTCACACTCAGCGGCCAGTGTTTCTTTTTTTTCGCGTTACGGTCTGGCAATCATTGAGTCGATCTTGGATGGTGAGGCCGTGGTGATTAGCGAGTCGACGCGAAGACATGCGCGTTCAAACTCTGGGATCTACCGCGTATGAGGTTGAAGACAGCCATCCTTGAGCAGATGACCCGCGAGGATCTCAAGGAAGCGTGCGAGTTTTTCGGCCTGCACGATGTGGACAAGCGCTCTACCACGGCCATGCAGGAACGGCTGTCGCGGGCGCGCAGAGCTTATCCGTACCCGCTTTTCAACTACCTCAAAGAGCCTGCTGTCAAAGCGGTCGCCAACCGCATGGGATTGTCTTCCAAAGGTCGGCGCAATGACTTGATTGAACAGCTGGTGCGTTACGAGCAGAAGCGTAAAGCCAGAATCAAACGAGTGGCGAAACAGAAGAATCGCGCCACAGCCGAAGTAATCACAGAGGCGCCGAAGACTGAGTCCCGGGACAGTGGACCTCCCGAAAAGCGGAAGGCAACATCAGTTCAAGAACCCGAGGAAGCGACATCTGGCACCGAGCGTAAATCAGCTATTCCACCACCGGTCGTCCAACGGCCCATCAGAGAGAAACGACAACCCGTGAACACTGGCGTTGACTCCGTAAACTACATACCGGGCATGCGGGTCGAGATCCGCGATGCTGAGTGGCGCATCGACCGGGTCGACAATCCTACCCACGGCGGCAAGCTGCTCACATGCAC
>JAUIED010000190.1 GCA_030428905.1 Gammaproteobacteria bacterium | reverse complement strand
CCGGCAGGGAGCTTCTAGGCCAGCAGCTCGCGAGTATCTGGGCACAGCAGGACCCATCAGCGGCAGCCCGCTGGGCGACCGGGCAAACCGGTACATTGCGCCGAGCAGCACTCCAGCAGGCAACGCAAACCTGGGCGCGCGGCGACCTCGAAGCCGCGTCCCAGTTTGCCGCAAGCCTGTCCGGGTCCGACCGGCGCAGCGCCCTTGCAGCAGTGGCAGGCACGCTGGCACAACACCCGAAGGAGACCATCACGCGATGGCTGGATGTTTTCGCCACGGGCAACGCACGAACCTCTGTGTTGGCCGTGGTGAGTGTCCAACTTGCGTCGCTGGACAGCCGCCTTGCATTGGACATGGCCGCAGAACTGCCGGCGCAACATCGGGTGACGGCAACCGCGCAGATTGTGCAGCAACTTGCCATGCGGGCACCGGATGAGGCACTGCAGCGGCTGGAGCTGCTCGAACCGCAGGCCCGCCAGGGGTTTGAAACCATGATCGTGTCGACGTTGGCTATGAGAGACCCGGAGCGCGCCTTGGGGTTCGTGCGAGAGCAGCCGGTCGGCCCGCACCGCGACAGGCTGTACAGTGCTCTGCTACAAGGCCAACCAAACGCCGGGCCAACAGCGGCACGGGACATCCTGGAACAGATCGACGATGTAGACGTACGTAAAAACGCGCTGGTCAACATGCTGCATCGTACAGCGCTCAGCGATGAAGCGGTTGCGCTGGCGCGCGAGTACGGTTGGACAGAGGAAGAAATCGACGTCTTACGCACCAACCAGGAAATGGCGAGCGGGGCAGCTTTCGGGGTTGTGCCGCTGAGCAATCGATCATCGATCATCGTGTCGCACTGACCCTGTCCTGCCCCTTCATGGTGATGTCATGCCTGCGTGGTACATTTGCCGCACTTTCCGGGAACAATCATGACCACCAGAATCGCCATCAACGGCTTCGGCCGCATGGGCCGGCTGGCGCTGCGCGCCGCGTGGGGCTGGCCGGAGTTCGACATCGTCGCGGTGAACGAGATCGCAGGTGATGCGCAGGCTGCCGCACACCTGCTGGCCCACGACTCTGTGCACGGCACATGGCAGGTGCCGGTGGCGGCAGAAGCGAATCACCTGCTGATCGACGGTAAGCGTCTCGCCTACTCCAGCCATGCGGCCATCGAAGACACGCCGTGGGCCGAGCTTGGTGTGGATCTCGTGGTGGAGTGCACTGGTGTGTTCCGCACGATGACATCACTTGCGCCGTACCTCGAGAACGGCGTGCGCAAGGTGGTGGTCTCGGCACCCGTGAAGGACGGCGCGCTCAATATCGTCATGGGTGTGAACGAGCATCTCTACAACAGTTCCACGCACGACATCGTTACCGCCGCCTCCTGCACCACCAACTGCATCGCGCCGGTGATCCAGGTGGTGCACGAGGCCTTCGGCATCCGCCACGGTGCCATCACCACGATTCACGACATCACCAACACCCAGCGCGTGTTGGATGCCTATCACAAGGACTACCGCCGCGCCCGCGCCGCCGGCATGTCGCTGATTCCCACCAGCACGGGCTCGGCGACCGCCATCGCCGATATCTTCCCGGAGCTGCGCGGCAAACTGGATGGCCTGGCGGTGCGCGTGCCGCTCGCCAACGCTTCGCTCACCGATCTCGGTTTCGAGCTGGCGAAGCGCACCACGGTGGAGGAGGTAAACACAGCGTTTCGGGAAGCGGCGGACGGCCACCTGAAAGGCATCCTCGGCTTCGAAAGTCGGCCGCTCGTATCTACGGACTTCCGCGGCGACCGCCGTTCCAGCATTGTTGACGGACCATCCACCCAGGTTGTGGATGGCACCTTCCTGAAGATACTCGCCTGGTACGACAACGAGATCGGCTACGTGCATCGTCTGATGGAACTGGCCCGCCTGGTCGCCGCGGAGTTGTGAGCCGGTGCGTCAGTACGCGCTGATCACCGCCAGCTACTGGGCGTTCACCCTTACCGATGGCGCCCTGCGCATGCTGGTGGTGCTGCACTTTCATCAGCTCGGCTACAGCCCGCTCGACATTGCCCTGCTGTTCCTCTTCTACGAGCTGTTCGGTGTGGTAACGAACCTGCTCGGCGGTTGGCTGGCGGCGCGCATCGGCCTCACCGCTACGCTGATCGGCGGCCTGCTTCTGCAGATCGGTGCGCTGGGCATGCTGCTCGTGGACCCTGCCATGCTCACGGTAGCCTGGGTCATGGCGGCACAGGCCTTGTCGGGCATTGCCAAAGATCTCAACAAGATGAGCGCCAAGAGCGGCGTGAAGCTCGTGGTGGACGATCGCGAGGGGCGACTATACCGCTGGGTGGCGGCGCTGACAGGTTCGAAGAACGCGCTCAAGGGTGCCGGTTTCTTCCTCGGCGGCGCGATGCTCGGAGCGTTCGGTTTTCAGGGCGCGGTGCTGGCCATGGCGGCCATACTCGCTGTCGTCACGCTGGTGGCCGTCTTCACGCTGGACCGCCATCTCGGCAAGACCACCTTCAAGCCAAAGTTCACCGATCTGCTGTCGAAGAGCCGCCGCATCAACCTCCTGTCCGGCGCAAGATTGTTCCTGTTCGCCTCCCGCGACGTGTGGTTCGTGGTGGCCCTGCCGGTCTACCTGCAGCACGCGCTCGGCTGGTCGAATGTATCGGTGGGCACGCTGCTCGCGGGTTGGATCATCGGCTACGGGATGATCCAGGCGCTGGCGCCGGGCGTCACGGGGATGCGCAATGGCAGGGACCCCCACGGCGGTACCGCAGCCGGCTGGGGATGGGCGCTCGTAGCACTGCCAGCCGCTATGGCCGGCGCGTTGCTGGCAGGCATCCCCGCCGCCACCGTGCTCATCGTCGGACTCATCGCTTACGCTGCGGTTTTCGCGGTGAACTCTGCGGTGCACTCCTATCTCATCGTCGCCTTTGCTGAGCGTGATGGTGTCACCCTGGATGTGGGTTTCTACTACATGTCCAACGCCGCCGGACGTCTGCTGGGCACCATTGCGTCGGGCTGGATCTATCAGTCGTTCGGGCTCGAGACCTGCCTGCTGGTAGCGACCCTGTTCACCGCCATCTCCGCGCTCATCGCCACCGCGTTGCCGCGTGCCGCTGGCCCCTGAGCCGACAGGCGGGCAGAATCACCCTGAAGGACGCAAAGCAGAGAGATATGTCGCTGGCAGGTAAGGTGGCCCTGGTAACAGGTGCCGCACAGGGTATTGGCGCGGCCACGGCAGCCAAGCTGTCAGCCCGTGGCGCGCGCCTCGCACTCTGCGACATCGATGCCGACCGCGCGCGCGAAACCGCCCGGAGCCTGCCGGATGAGAGCGCAGAGGTCTTCGCAGGCGACCTGACCGACCCGGAATTCCCGGACGCGCTCATTGCCGACGTGCTGAAGCACTTCGGCAGCCTGGATATCGTCGTCAACAACGCCGGCTACATCTGGAACGGCGCCATGCACAATCACACCGACGCCCAGTGGCAGGCGATGCTCGATATGCATGCCACCGCCCCATTCCGGGTGTTGCGTGCATGGGCACCCTGGCTCCGGGCTCGCGCCGCTGAGGAACGAGAAACCCTCGGCGCCCCGCAATGCCGCAAGGTAGTTAACGTCTCTTCGGTGTCCGGCACCACCGGGGCTGCCACACAAATCGCCTACTCCGCCGGCAAAGCGGCCGTGGTCGGCCTCACCAAAACCCTGGCCAAGGAATGGGGCCGCTACAACGTCACCGTCAACGCGGTGGCCTTCGGGCACATCGATACCCGGCTCACCCAGCCTTACAGCGATACGCCGCCGAGCATCGATGTGGGCGGCCGCAGCTTCCGGGTAGGTCTCAGCCAGGAGCAGGTCGCGGGTTCGCGCGCAGCGACGCCACTCGGTCGCACCGGCAGTCCGGACGACGCGGCGGGCGCCATCCTGCTTTTCTGCCTGCCAGAATCCAACTTCATCACCGGCGAAGTGCTCACCTGCTCGGGGGGCGCCTGAAACTGATCACCAACATACGGAGCGAACCATGCCTCGCTACACCCTCACCATAAACAATGAAACGCACGAGGTAGAGGCACGCGCCGACATGCCGCTGCTGTGGCTGCTGCGCGACCGGCTGAAGCTCACCGGTACCAAGTACGGCTGCGGCATCGCCCAGTGCGGCGCCTGCACCGTGCACGTGGACGGCAACGCCGTGCGCTCCTGCGTGCTGCCCGTATCTGCCGTGAACGGCAAGGTAACGACCATCGAAGGGTTAGCCGATGGTGGGGCGCTGCATCCGCTGCAGAGCGCCTGGATCGAGGAGGACGTGCCCCAGTGCGGTTACTGCCAGTCGGGTCAGATCATGAGTGCAGCCGCTCTGCTGGCAAAGAACGCAGCGCCAAGCGATGACGACATCGATACCGCCATGGCCGGGAATTTCTGCCGCTGCGGCACTTACGTGCGCATCCGCAAAGCCATCCACACCGCAGCACTCGCCTACAACGCCGTCACCGAGAAGGAGGCCCGCTCATGAGCACCCTGAACCGACGCAGCCTGCTCAAAGCCAGCCTGCTCGCAGGCGGCGGCTTCATGCTGCAGTACCACCTGCCGGCTTCCGCACAAAACGCCGAAGATGGTGTGCTTGTGCGCTCCGATGAGCTCAACGCCTGGGTGAAGATCACACCCGACGGGCAGATCACCATCTACTCGTCCATTCCGGAAATGGGTCAAGGGATCATGACGACGCTGCCGATGGTGATCGCCGAGGAGATGGGTGCTCGCTGGGCAGACGTGGAAGTAATCAATGCACCCGTGGAAGATCGCTTCGGGCTGCAGGGTGCGGGGGGCTCCCGTTCCGTGCCGACCAACCTCGAAGCCACGCGCCGGGTGGGCGCCTCGGCCCGCGAAATGCTCATCGGTGCTGCTGCGCTCCTCATGGAGGTTGATCGTGAGCAACTGGAAGCGCGCGACAGCGAGGTGGTGCACAGCTCCGGCGAGCGGCGCACCTTCGGTCAGCTGGCGCGCCTGGCGGCGGAACAACCCGTGCCGGAGCCAGAGTTTCTGACCTTCAAGGACCCGCGTGCCTACACCATCATCGGTAAGGCCATCACAGGTGTGGAGAACCTGGTCATCGCCACCGGCGGCTCGGAGTTCGGCATCGACGTGGACGTGCCCGGCATGCGCTACGCAACGTACAGCCGTTGCCCACGCGTCGGCGGCACGGCGGTATCGTTCAACGCGGCCGAGATCAAGGCGCTGCCCGGCATCACCGATGCGTTCATCCTCGCCCCCGACGATCGGCCGGGGGATGCCCAGATGGCTTTCCTGAAGGGCCTGCCGGTGCTGCGCGGCGGTGTGGCCATCGTCGGCGAAGACACCTGGTCGGTGCTGGATGCCAAAGCCAAACTCAAAGTGCAATGGGACGACGCCAGCGCCTCAAACGACTCCTGGGCTGGCATGATCGCGCAGGCGAAGGAAATCGCCACCGCGGGCGGCGGCGAGGTGCGCAAAGACAGTGAGGCGGTTGATGCGGCGTTTGCCGACGCAGCCAACCGCACTGCCGAAGCCTTCTACGAGTACCCCTTCGTCTCGCACATCTGCATGGAACCCATGAACTGCACCGCCGACTACCGCAAGGGCAAGGGGGATGCGCCAGACACCCTGGAGATCTGGCTCGGCAGCCAGTTTCCGGCACAGGTACGCGAGGTGGCCCACAAGCTGACCGGCGTCGAGGAAGCCAACGTCACGGTGCACGGCATGCGCATGGGCGGCGGTTTCGGCCGACGCGCCATTCACGATTTCGCCGCCGAAGCCATTGCCATCTCCCACCGCGCGGGCGTGCCGGTAAAGCTCACCTGGACGCGCACGGACGACATCCACAACGACTTCATGCGTGCCGGCGGTTTCGCCAGCATGAAGGGCGCGGTAGGCAAAGACGGCCGTCTGGCCGCCTGGGACCAGCACTACATCGGCGTGAAGCACAAAGACCGCGGCATCATCGGCTCCGGCATGTTCGGCAACGAGTTCCCTTTAACGGCCATGGACAATGCCCGGGTGCGCCTCAGCATGATGGACATCGTCACCCCCTGCGGCGCCTGGCGAGCGCCCGGCTCCAACCAATGCTTTCGTGGAGCAATGCTTCATTCATGAGCTGGCGGAGCTCGCCGGGCGTGATCACCTGGAGTTTCTGCTGGAGCTGATGGGTGAACGCCGCTGGGTGATGCCCGGCAACGTCAACGTCATCAACACCGGCCGCGCCATCGATGTCATCGAGCGCGCAGCGAAAGAGGCAGGTTGGGGCAAGAAGTTACCGGCAGGCCGGGGCCAGGGGCTTGCGTTCTACTTCTGTCACGCCGCGCACATCGCCGAAGTGGCAGAGGTGACGGTGCACGACGGCCAACGCTTCAGCGTCGACCGGGTCACCGTGGCGGTGGATGTGGGGCCCATCATCAGCCGCAGCGGCGCGCTCAACCAGGTGCAGGGCTCGGTGGTGGACGGCCTCAGCACCATGGCGGCGCAGCAGATCACCATGGAAGGCGGTGTCATCGAACAAGACAACTTCCACCAGTACCCGGTGATGCGCATTGGTGCCACACCGGAGATCGACGTGCATTTCATCGAGAGCGACAACCCGTCCACCGGCCTCGGCGAACCCGCGCTGCCGCCGCTGGCGCCGGCGGTGGCGAACGCCATCTATGCCGCCACGGGCACGCGGATTCGCACCATGCCGCTCTCCAAGGCAGGGTTCACGCTGGTCTGAGAAGCCAGCGGGAACTCACACCGGGCAGTACCGCGGCGTCAGGTCGAGCACCGCAAGCAGCCGACCAAAACCGATGTACTGCCCGGCCATCATGCCGAGCTCGAGAATCTCGGGCTCGCTGAACTGCCCGCGCAAGCGCTCGAAGAACGCATCGTCGATGCTGTGGTGGTTGGTGGCCAGCCGCTCGGCAAAGTCGATGGCCACGGCCTCACGCTCGCTGAATGCATTGTCCTCGCTGTCGAGGCCCGCGATCTTCTCTTCCGTCAAACCGTTTTCCATCGCCGATGGAAATCGTGCGCCCAGTCACGTGAAGCAGTCGTTGAGCCTGGCGATCTTCAGCCGCACCAGCTCCTTGAGCGCAGGCTCGATCAATCCCTCGTTGTGTGAGGGATAGTAGAAAGCGTTGTAACGGTCGAAAAACGACTGATGCTGCGCCATGCCGCGCATGGGTGATGCATCCGCTCCAGCGGCTTCCACCGCGCGCACGCGCTCGAGCGTTTGTGGGTCCAGCTCGTCGTCTTCGAGCAGTCGTATTCTCGCCATGGTCAGCCGCCCTCCAGTTATCTGACGTACACCGTAAGCCAACCTGACGGAAAAACGAAGGCATAGAGCCTTTCTATCGTTCCGATTCAATCATTCGATTTCAACTCGCGAGTTTCTGCGGCTAGCCTGACACCACCTTCAACCGAACAGGGACAGCACATGAACAGAACCACGTTCGCCGTGCTCACCGCGGCAATGTTGGCGGCCACTCCGCCGACGCTGCACGCCGATGACTCGAGCACAGAGCCCCGCACCAATCAGTTCTGGTGGCCGGAACAACTCAACCTCTCTTCCCTGCGCGATCACGACGCGCGCTCCAACCCTTACGGCGATGACTTCGACTACGCCGAAGCGTTTGCCGCTCTGGATCTTGCCGCGGTCAAGAAGGACATCGACGCCGTGCTCACCAACTCCCAGGACTGGTGGCCCGCCGATTTCGGCAACT
>JAUIED010000189.1 GCA_030428905.1 Gammaproteobacteria bacterium | reverse complement strand
AGTTTGCAGCCCCATGGCATGGCCGACGCTGTGAATGGCCTGTACCATGGTGCGCGCGATGTCGTCGGTGAGCATATCCTTCACAAACGAGCCGTCGATCTTCACGTAATCGAGGGGAAGCACGCGCAAGTACGTGAATGAGCTCAAGCCTGCGCCAAAATCGTCCAGCGCAAACTGACAACCCAGTTTGCGTGTGTTGTTGATGTGATACTGGGCGCCGCCGAGGTCGGATATCGCCGCGGTTTCCGTCACCTCGAAACAGATGCTCTGCGCCGGCACACCGTACTGAGCCAGAATGGCCTGCAGATCCTCGAGCACGCTGTCGGAACCAAAGCTCTGCCCGGAAAGGTTGACCGAACACACGGTGCCGGGCAGGTGCTCGAGAATACCGGAGCGGCCGAGCGTGGCGATGGCATTCCTGGCCACGTAGCGGTCAATGGCAGGCATGAGCGAATGTTTCTCTGCCACCGGAATGAAGTCGACTGGCGAGATGAACTCGCCATCCTCGCTGAACAAACGCAGCAGCACCTCGAAGTGGGGTGCGGCCTCATCTTTCTGCATGGGCACGATCGGCTGCGCGTAGAGCTGAAACATGTCGTCCCGCTCCAGTGCCTGATGCACCAGGGTCAGCAGACGAACTTCTTCGCGTTTCTGCGTGACCTTTTCGTAGGCAGCTTCGTACACCTGAGTGACGTTGCCGCCACGCTCCTTGGCGATACCACAGGCGACACTCGCCTTGGTCATGGCCTCGGTAGCCGTGGTGCTCCGGCCCACCGACACGACACCGATACTCACCCGCAATGACTGCCGCGTGCGGCCCACGAGGAACGGCTGGCGAGCCAGGACATCATGGAGCACTTCAGCCTTATCGAGTGCCACTGACTGGCTGCAGTTGAGCAGTAAAAGGCTCAACTCGTCGCCGCCTACACGGCCGCAGACATCAGCAGATCGGCCCAGCTGCGCAAGGTGCTTGGAGACTAGCTCGATCGCTGCATCGCCCGTGCGCACGCCGAACTGCTCGTTGACGCTGCTCAGCCCATCGATGTTCACGTGCAACAGACAGTGCTGTTCCCGGTTGGTCATCAGGCCGCTGATCGCGCGGTCGAGCATCCGCTCGAACTTCATGCGCCGAGGCAGACCTGTGAGCGGGTCAAAGCTCACCTGGATGACCTTGCCGATCCGCCGCGACAGCGCGGTGAGCAGGTTCTTGTCGCTGTTGACGATACGGGCACCGTCCACGAGGCGACACAATGCCAGACCGCCGATAATCTCTTCGCGATCGTTGGTGACCGGAACCACCAGCATGCGGAACGGCAGTTCTCCCTTGAACTGGTATCCCTGGGCCTCCTCGACGCTGTTGATGACGAGAGGTTGGCGATTCTTCTTCAGCCAGTCGAGAACCGCCGGCTCAGTCTCCTCCAGAAGCCGTTGGTGGGCACTCAGGTCCACTCCGTGCGCACCCTGCAGAACCCACACGTTGCGGCTGGGCACCGACAACAACACCAGCTCCGCCTCGAGGTAGTCCACCACGTTTTCGACGATGCTCTCGAGAATGACCTCGTCGTCTGCTTCGTCGTCTGGCTGCTCGTTGGTGTTGTAAATCAGGTTCAATTCTTCGTGACGACGATTGAGCTCATCGGCCATGTCCGACAGCTCCATGCTCAGCGTCACTTCGTTCTGCAGGCTTTCCACCAGCAGGCTCACGCGGCTGAACACCGCTTCGAGATCAGCGCCGTGCGTGCCGTAAACAAGCACCGTGCCCAGACAGGCACGCAAGTGATCGACAACTGGGAGCAGATGCACCCACAACTCCCCGACCACCGCTTCCTGAGAGTCACTGCCGCCCAGTGCGACAGACTGTTCTTTCAGGCTGGCAAACACCTCCTGCGCGGATGCATCGTCAGTGCAATCCAGCAGCTTGTCATCGGCACACAACGCCACATGCCAGCCCTTCGGGCAGGCTTGGGCCACGGCACTGAGGTGCCGCGCGGTGTCTATGCCGATGAACGCGTTGCTCATGAGTTCAATCGCCGCTCCAGCTCCTGGCTCAGGCGGCGAATGCTCACCGGCTTCTCTAGAAAGTGCAGATCCGCCATGTCACGGGTCCATTTTCGATGCACCAGGTCGGTGACACCTGTGATGACGTACACGGGAAAGGTGCGCGCCGGCATCTGTTGCGCGAGTTGCTCGCACAGCTCCTGTCCGGTCATCACCGGCATCTCGATGTCGGTGACCAGCACATCCGGCGGGTTGGCGAGCGTGGCGTCCAGAGCGTCCTTGCCGTTGTAGTACACCTCGACATCGAACCCCTGCTTCTGCAGCGCGAGCGACATCACGCGTGCCGTGGGTGCTTCGTCGTCTGCCAGTATCAGTCGCATGTCAGATTGCCTGCTGCGCAATGCCGGTGCGCTTCCAGAGTTCGATGGTGAATGTGGAGCCTTCGCCCAGCGTGCTGTCCAGGGTCAACGTGCCGTGGTGCAGCTTGACGATCTCCTGCGCAATGGACAGCCCAAGCCCATGGCCTGCCTTCGACTGCGCGCCTTCATCGGCACTGCGGTAGAACTTGTCGAAGATACGCGCCTGGTCTTCCTGGGAGATTCCGAGGCCGCGATCGCGCACGCTCAGGATAATCGCGTCCTCGTTCTCTTCGATCTCTACGGTGACCTGCGTGTCGTCCTCGGAGTACTTCAGTGCATTGGTGAGCAGATTGGAGATAGCGATGCGCAGCAGCTCCTTATCCACCAGAATCGGGGTTGTCTTGTCGTCGGTGTCGAACTCGATGCGTGCCTGATCCTTACCGTGATCGAGCATCTCGATGCAGTCGCGCACGATGTCCGCCAGGTAGACACGCTGGCTGTCCAGCTCAAAGGTTCCCATCTCGATCTGCGTGATGCTGAGCAGGTTGTGCACCAGACGGGTGAGGCGCTCCACCTCCCGGGTAATGACATTGTGGGTTTCGATGAGAAACTCAGGATCGTCGCCATTGGATTCCAGCATCTGCGCGTAGAGGCCAATCGTGTTCAGCGGTGCCTTGATCTCGTGCGACAGGCTGCCGACGAAGTCCACACGGCTCTGTTTGGCGGCAATCTCCTCGCTCACGTCGCGCATGAGTATCAGCGTGCCGGAGTTGCTGGTGGACGACTTCTTGAAAAACAGAGGATGTGCGCTCACGCCCAGCGTGCGGGATGCCTGCTTCGGATACGGCATGGTCACCACCGTACCGGGTACCTGCTGACCGTTACGCCGCAGCTCGTGCACGAAGTTCAGAAACGGCTCGTAGCGGCACCATGCGTCCACTTGCTCGGAAAGGATCTTCTTGCGATCCACCCTGAAAAGCGCTTCCACGTGCTGGTTGACGAATACCGCCTTGAGGTCCTCGTCGACAATCAGGATGCCGTCTGGAACCGCCTGCAGGATGGCCTCGTAGCGGTCCGCCCGATAGCTGAGGAACTTTTCCTGGGTGACGAGCTTGCGATTGTTCTTCTCCGCCGTGGCGAGTTTGCCCTGCACCTGTTCAACGAAGCCGTTGAACCGCTCAATGAAGTGCGCAAGCTCTCCGTTGGGGGTGATCTGCACTTCCTGCAGGCTGCCGCTACCCTCTTCCAGGGCGGAGAGCTTCTGCTCGATTTCCTCCAGCGGCTTGCTGGAACGGGCGTGAAACAGCATGAACAACGGCACGAGCAGAAGGATGGGCAGACCGATGGTGGCGCCGATACGCGCCTCATTGCTGTTGAGCCCAAGCTGTGGCTGCCAGAAGCCGAAGCGGAACAGTTGTGAATCGGCACCGCCGAGCGTGCCGAAGTACTCCATCACCCGATAGCCACCGAGCTCGATGGTGCGATTCTGCAGCCAACCTCCCTGCGCGTTCATCTGCAGCGCCGGTAGCTGCTCGCTCACACGCTTGCTCACCAGACGGGTCACCGACCAACCTTCGCGGTTTTCGATGACCCCATAGGCAAATTGCGGATCGGTCGATTGGTGTTCGAACAGGCGTTCGAAGTTCTGTGTGCGCACGCCGCTGTCGGTGTGGCCTTCCAGGTCGCTCAGCAGCTTGGCAAGCGCCACACCCTTCTGATGCAAGGTCTCGGTGGCAGCCTGGCTGGTAAAGTAGAGATACAGGGCCGTCACCAGCGCCATCGCCACAAATGCGGCGATATAGGGTAGGCCTCTTTGCACTCCGAAGCGCCTCAACATGTCAAAGCGTTGTCCTGAAGGCCCCATGAAATCCGTGTGGGGCTCGCGTGGTTGTCCTTTCCTGCCTGATTCAGGCCGGGGTTGCGAATAGGATTCTTACCGAGGGAGGCCACCAGAACCGTGACGTGGTGCGGATTTGCGGGTATTCGAGCGTCGTTCGAGCGGGGCCAAAAGTGTGCGTTGTCGCAGGCAGGGACGTGTAAACTAGGCCCATCGAGCACGGGGCCAGCACATGCAGGACGACGAACTACAACGCCTGACCGACGAAGTACGTATCGAGTCGGCGCTATCCACCATCAAAGACGTGCTCTACCGAACCGAGGAGGTCAGCATGGGGTCGATCAGCATGTACGACCTCGTGAGCTATCTCGCTGAAGATCTGATCCGCGAGGGCGGTTGTGCGGCGTGTATCGCCGACGCGGTCGAGCGCGCTTTCTCCGAAACCGGCGCAAACACCGAAGAGCACGTGCAGGAAGGAGAAGCCGTCTACCACTGACGTTCAGCGGATCAGCGCCTCCAATTCCACCTCGATGCGCCAGGCCGGATCAATCAGCGAAGACACCTCGACCATCGTCGCGACGGGCTGAACGTCAGCAAAAAACTCGCCATGCACGCGGCCGATTTCCGGCCAGTCCTCAATATTGGTTAGAAACATGCGCGTTCGCACAACGTGGCCCACCGAGCCTCCCAGCGACTCGATGGCCTGCACGCCGATCTGAAAACACCGGCGCGCCTGTGCCGCCGCGTCTCCCGGAGCGAACGGAGCACCATCCTCACCGATGGGTGCGGTGCCCGCCACATGCACAACATCTGCGACCCGCAGTGCACGGCAGAAGCCAAACTGTGTCTCGTAGGGACTGGCGCTGAAAACCTTACTCACAGTCATCGAGCCATTACTCGGACGCGTGCATCTCGTAGCGCGCATACACAGGCTGCCAGCTCTCAAACTGAGGTGCGTGCCGCGCAGTGCCCTCCGACTGAGCACTATGGCCTACCTGCTCGGCGACGGCCTGGCTTACGGATTTGAGCCGGCGTACGTCCGGGAAGAGCAGGCCCCTGGCAAGCTCCTCATCGGAGACGCTCTGCGCCAGCGCCGATGCTGCCGCAGTCACCATGGCGTTGGTGATGCGCGTCGCGCCGGTGGAGAGAGCACCGAGTCCGAGGCCGGGGAAAATGAAAACGTTGTTGCCCTGGCCAATCTCCACCTTGCGCCCGGCATGCTCCACCGGCGCAAACGGGCTGCCGGTGGCCACCAGCGCGCGCCCGTCCGTCCAGGCCAGCAGATCTGCAGGCGTTGCCTCCGCCCGGTCGGTGGGATTCGAGAAAGGCAGGATGATGGGCTTGTCCACGTGCCGCGCCATCGTGCGCACCACCTCCTCGGAAAACGCTCCTGGCTGCCCGGAAGAGCCGATAAGCACGTGTGGCTGGAAGCGTTCGGCAACAGCGGCAAGATCACCGGAAATGGCTCGCGCCTCATCCCAGGCCAACTCTTCCTTATAAGCATCCAGCCGTGCGCGGCCCTGCACAATGAGGCCACCGCTATCCATCATGGCCAACCGGTGCCGCGCGTCGCGCTCCGACAAGCCCGCCTCCATGAGCGCAGCTTTGATCTGCCGCGCAATGCCGAGACCTGCGGCACCGGCGCCGTAAATCAGAACCCGTACCTCGTTCAGCGGCGTGCCGGTCACCCGCAGCCCGGAGAGCATGCCGGCCAACGCAACCGCGCCCGTCCCCTGAATATCGTCGTTAAAGGACAGTATGCGCTCGCGATAGCGCTCCATGAGCCGCAACGCATTGTCTTTGCGGAAGTCCTCCCACTGCAGCAGCGCTTGCGGAAAAACCTCACCCACCGCCACCACGAATTCCTCCACCAGCGAATCGTAGTCAGCGCCCCGCAGTCGCGGCTCCCGCCAGCCTAGATAGAGCGGATCGTCCAGCAGCTCCTGGTTGTCTGTGCCGACATCCAGACTGACAGGCAGGGTCATCCACGGAGGTATTCCCGCACCCGCCACATACAACGCCAGTTTGCCGACAGAGATCGCCATTCCGCCGGCACCCTGATCACCGATGCCGAGTATTGCCTCGTTATCCGTCGCAACAATCAGACGTACCTCGTGGCCATCTGCTGCAATCCGCAGCATGTCCTGCATACGGCCGCGGCAGGCGGGTGTGATCCACAGGCCGCGCCCGCGCTGATGCACCCGGCTGTAGTGCTGCGTGGCAGCTCCCACCGTGGGCGTATAGACAATGGGCATCAGCTCAGTGAGGTGATCTTGCAGCACGCGGTAGTACAGGGTTTCATTGCGATCGTGCAGGGCCGACAGCACGCCGTAGCGCGCCAGGGGCGCTTCCGCACGCTGCACCTGGGCCCACGCCCGCTCTGCCTGCTGCTCCAGCGAGCTCACCTGCGGGGGAAGAATTCCGTGCAGACCGAACGCCTCACGCTCTGCGTCATCGAAGGCACTGCCTTTGTTGAGCAGCGGATCTCGCAGCAGGTCCAGACCACGTTTTCTAATTGGCGCCTTCATTCTGCTCCTGATCGAATGATCATCATCTTGCTGTTCTACATGTCTTCCAGCGTGCGCGGCATCCCCACTGCCAACCCTAGTTCGCGCAAATCCGCAAAGGGCTTACCATCGATACGAAAAGCAGTGTGATCGTTCACCATGCCGGTGCTGTCATCGAGATGCTGATAGCACCACAGCGTACGATCAATGTCACGCGTGAACACCGCCGCCCGGAAGCTCAACGGCGTTCGGTCACAGGGAAAACCTCTGATTTTTCAGAGAATATCAGTATGCTCAGCAGCATGTCCTCGCCGCACACCTATTCAGAGCGCTACCTGTGGTACGTCGTTGGTATCCTGACGATCGCTTCCACGTTGAGCTTCATCGACCGTCAGATCCTCAACGTCATGATCGGCCCGGTGAAACGGGATCTTGGCGGCATCAGCGACACGCAGGTGTCGTTGATCATGGGTTTGGCCTTTGCGCTGTTCTACAACTTCCTCTCTTACCCCGCCGGCCGCATCAGCGACCGGTACAACCGCCGCAACCTGATGGTCGCCGGGGTAGCCGGCTGGAGCCTGATGACCGCCCTGTGCGGCGCCGCGGGTCAATACTGGCAGCTCTTTCTGGCGCGCATGGGGGTAGGCGTCGGTGAGGCAACCCTCGGGCCCGCGGCCAATTCCACCCTGGCGGATCTGTTCACGCCTGAGCGCCTGCCGTTCGCCATCGGCATCGTCTCCGCTGCACCGTTCATCGGCCAGGGGCTCGCCAACATCGTCGGTGGGCCGCTGATCGACTACCTGGAGGCCACCCCCAACGTGCACCTGCCGCTGCTCGGCGAGGTCTACTCCTGGCAGATGGTGTTCATCATCGTCGGGCTGCCGGGGCTGCTGGTAGCTGCGGCGCTGCTCACCACCCGCGAGCCAA
The DNA here is from genome assembly GCA_030428905.1 of Gammaproteobacteria bacterium. Taxonomy (GTDB): domain Bacteria; phylum Pseudomonadota; class Gammaproteobacteria; order Pseudomonadales; family Azotimanducaceae; genus SYFY01. The sequence continues at coordinate 106 of JAUIED010000189.1, read as the reverse complement.
CGCGCCGCGGCCGGGATGTGGCCGACAACGAATCGGTGCCATTTCGCGACGTGTGGCGTTTCGTGCGGGAGCGCAAGCACTTCTTCTTTCTGGTCTTCGCCGCCTA
>JAUIED010000013.1 GCA_030428905.1 Gammaproteobacteria bacterium | reverse complement strand
TACTTCCACACGGTAAGCGCGCGGGTTGCCGCCCTGGATGTACGGTACGCGGATCGATGCGGAGCGGTTGCGTGCCGAGTAGGCGAGCAGAACCGGCGCTTCGAAGCCGGGCACCAGGCGCTTGTAGGAGTTGGTGGAGCCGTTGGCGAAGGCGTTGATCGCCTTGGCGTGCTTGATGATGCCGCCGATGTAGAACAGAGCGGTTTCAGACAGCCCTGCATAAGCGTCGCCGTGGAACGTGTTCGTGCTGCCCTTGGCGATGGACTGATGCACGTGCATACCGCTGCCGTTGTCGCCAACCAGTGGCTTTGGCATGAAGGTGGCGGTCTTGCCGTAGGCATCGGCGACGTTGTGCACGCAGTACTTGTAGATCTGCACTTCGTCCGCTTTTTTCACCAGCGTGTTGAAGCGCATGCCGATCTCGTTCTGGCAGGCAGTAGCCACTTCGTGGTGGTGCACTTCGATTTCGAGGCCCATGGCCATCATGGCGGAGCACATGGCGGATCGCAGGTCTGCGGCGGAATCCACGGGCGGAACGGGAAAGTAGCCGCCCTTCACGCGGGGCCGGTGGCCGAGGTTGCCGCCTTCGAAGTCGTGGCCGCTGGCCCAGGCTGCTTCCTCGGCATGGATTGCGTAGGAGGAGCCGGACATGCTGGTGCTCCAGCGCACGTCGTCAAACACGAAAAATTCGCACTCGGGGCCGAAGAAAGCGGTGTCACCAATACCGGTGGAGGCCAGATAGGCCTCTGCCTTCTTGGCGACGGTGCGCGGATCGCGATCGTAGGGCTGCATGGTCGACGGCTCGACGATGTCGCAGCGCAGAATGAGGGTGGTGTCGTCGCGGAACGGGTCGATCACGCAGGTGTCGTCGTCCGGCATGAGGATCATGTCCGACTCGTTGATGCTCTTCCAACCGGCGATGGACGAACCGTCGAACATGAAGCCGTCTGCCAGCTTCTCAGCATCCAGGCCCTGAGCCGGAATCGTGGTGTGTTGCTCCTTGCCGCGCGGGTCGGTAAAGCGGAGGTCTACCCACTTCACATCGTGTTCGGCGATCATCTTCAGCGTGTTGTTGGACATGTTGTCGTTCCCTCTTTTTCGTTTGTTCATCGAGGTGTTGATGTTGAGCGCGCCGCGGTCGTCCCCCTGGTCGCGCCGATTCCTGGAATCTTCCGGGTCATGGAATCGCAAGTTCCATGCCAGCATGGTGTTGCATTGCGGCCACTCTACTCAGCGGCTCCAATGTAAGTGAGTACTTGCACGCAGTCCACTTTGGTGCGCCCGTGCAGATGACGCACCTTTTTGGTGCATATCAGATATCCCGTACCCTGACCGTCACTGTGTATATTCGCCCTTCCGTCTCCGCGCCCACGAACTCGTGGCCGTGCACACGGCACCAGGCGGGAATATCGTGCAGCGCACCGGGGTCGGTGGCAAGCACATGCAGCACGTTGCCCGGCGCGAGCTCGCGGATGCGATCCTGGGTGCGTATCACCGGCAACGGGCAGAGGAGCCCCCGCGTATCAAGGGTGTGCTCTGCCGAATCAGACATGCCAGCGCTCCGGCAGCTCGTTGGCAGGTAGCGGAGTGGTTTCAAACGTCTCGCCGGTGCCGTCCGGCCGCTCCAGGCTTACGGTTACCGCCGGCGCATTGCGCCCCTGGCCGTATCGGGCGACGATGCGTCCGGCGAGTTGGATGTCCTCGGTAGTTGGCGCGCCATCGATCAGGCAGAGCGGGCCGCGGTGGCTCGAGGTGTGCATCGCCGCGTATCGGTACTTGTAGCCTGACAGAAACTCGTTTTCACCGGCCTCACGTCCGATGATCAGCTTGAAGCGTTCGTTCGGGCGCACGTGGCGGCCGACCTTCAGGAGCATGATGTCGTCGAGCTCGTAGTCGCGGCTGCCGCGGGCCTGCCAGAGATCCACCAGCTTGACGGAATACTTCTCATCGGTAAGAAAGCAGCAACCGCCGGCGGGTTGCGCCCAATCGGTAAAGCCAAACTCCCGGGCGAGCGCCATTTGCGGCTTGCGGTTGCGGCCGTGAAAGCCGTGCAACGCGTCGCGATCTACCCAGCCCTCCCGTTCCGGCAGGGTTGGTGGCAGCAGCTTCGCGCAGAGCGGACGGAGCAGGCGGTCGTCGGCGCCCGACTCCCGGGCGATGACCGGCATGGTCTCGCGCCGCTGGCTCTTCGGCCGTTGGCCGATCACCTCCCCGGTAATGACGAAATCGAAGCCGTGCTCTGCCATGAAGGCGCCATCAAAGAACAGCTCGCAGGCCTTCTTCACCATGAACACCTTGCAGTCCAGGCAGGGGTTCATGTTGCTGCCGTAGCCGTGCTTGGGGTTCAGCAGAACGTCTTTGTACTCCTCGATGACGTCGATGATGTGCAGCTTGATGCCGAGCTGTTCTGCTACCCACAGGGCGTTGTTGCGCTTGGGTTTGGCGCGGTCCTTCTGCCGGATGGCGTGCGTATGGCCTTCCACGCAGAAGCCGGTGAAGAAATTCACCCCTTCGACGATCACGCCCTGGTCCATGACCACGCGCGCCGCCAGCATGGAGTCGAGCCCACCCGAGATGAGCGCGACAGCTTTTCTTTGTTCCGCCATAATCGCCCGCCTTTTGGCAGGCCCAGCCAGGAAATTACGGGCGCGGGAGTGTAGTGAGCAAAGAATTGATGCGCAACGTGGCAATTATCGCCCACGTGGATCACGGCAAGACGACGCTGGTGGATCGGCTTCTGGAACAGACCGGAACGCTCTCTGCTGGCGGCGAGCGGGTACTCGATTCCAATGACCTCGAGCGCGAGCGCGGCATCACCATTCTGTCGAAGAACACCGCGATCCGCTACGGCGAATACACCATCAACATCGTCGATACGCCCGGCCACGCCGACTTCGGCGGTGAGGTGGAGCGGGTGCTGTCCATGGTGGACTCGGTGCTACTGCTGGTCGATGCCGTGGAAGGGCCGATGCCGCAGACGCGCTTCGTCACCCAGAAAGCCTTCGCGGCCGGCCTGAACCCGATACTGGTGGTCAACAAGGTAGACCGTGCCGGCGCAAACCCTCACAAGGCCGTGGACGCGGTGTTCGATCTCTTTGCCAGCCTGGATGCCAGCGATGAACAGCTCGACTTCCCGGTGATCTATGCGTCTGCCATGCAAGGCGTGGCAGGCAAGGAGCCGGATGCCCTTGCCGCTGACATGCAGCCGTTGCTGCAGCTCATCATCGACATCGTGCCGCCGCCGAAGGTCGATGTGGACGCACCGCTGCAGCTGCAGATCTCCTCGCTCGACTATTCCTCCTACGTCGGCCTCATGGGCATCGGGCGCATCCGCCGCGGCCGCGTGAAGCGCAATATGCCGGTGGTGGTGGTAGATCGGCACGGCAAGCAGCGCAAGGCGCGGATACTCGATGTGTTGTGCAGCCGGGGTCTTGAGCGGGAAGCACGAGAGGTCGCCGAGGCTGGCGATATCGTTTGCGTTACCGGCGTCGATGACGTGGCCATTTCAGACACCATCTGCTCGCCGGAGCGTGTGGAGGCTCTCACGCCGTTGAGCGTCGATGAGCCGACGCTGACCATGATGTTCTGCGTGAACACGTCGCCCTTCGCAGGTATGGAAGGCAAGTACCTCACCAGCCGACAGATCAAAGAGCGGCTGTACCGAGAGGCGAGCTACAACGTGGCGCTTGATGTGCAGGAAACCGAAGATCCCGACCGCTTCCGGGTATCAGGCCGGGGTGAGCTGCATCTGTCGGTGCTCATCGAAACCATGCGACGCGAAGGGTATGAGTTCGCAGTGTCGCGGCCCCTGGTTATTCAAAAGGAAATTGATGGCGTCGTCTGTGAGCCCTACGAGCGCCTGACGGTGGATGTGGAAGATGTACATCAGGGCAAGGTGATGGAAGAACTTGGTGAGCGTCGCGGAGAGCTCGAAGACATGCAGTCTGACGGCCACGGACGTGTGCGGCTCATCTACAAGCTTCCCACCCGCGCGCTCATGGGTTTTCGGCCGGTGTTTTTGTCCATCACTTCCGGGACCGGCATCATGTCCTTCGGTGCAGCAGGCTACGGTGAGCAGACCGGCGGCGAAATCGGCCAGCGCAACAACGGCGTACTCATCTCCAACGCTCAGGGCAAAGCGGTGGCCTTTGCGCTGTATAACCTGCAGAACAGAGGTCGGTTGATGGTTGCGCCGAACGATCCTGTCTATGAAGGCATGGTGGTCGGCCTGCACGCGCGGGACAACGATCTCACGGTGAATCCGATCAAGGAAAAGAAGCTCACCAACATTCGTGCGTCGGGCAAGGACGATAACATACTGCTGGACGCGCCCATGCGGCTCACGCTGGAGCAGGCGCTGGAGTTCATCGATGACGATGAGCTGGTGGAAGTCACGCCCAAGGCAATCCGTATCCGCAAGGTGCACCTCACGGAGACCGCACGCAAACGCGCAGGCTCGAGCCGCCTGTCGTGAAAGCGCTCCTTCAGCGTGTGCGCCACGCTGCGGTGGATGTGGATGGTGAGCGCATTGCGCAGATCGGCGGCGGCCTGCTGGTGTTGCTCGGCGTGGAGCGGAACGACTCTGTCGAGCAGGCGCGCTGGCTTGCAGATAAAACTCTGGACCTGCGCATCTTCGCCGATGATTACAAGCCCATGAATAGAAGCGTGCTGGAGGTGGGGGGTTCGGTGCTCGCGGTATCGCAGTTCACGCTCGCTGCCGATACGCGCAAAGGTAACCGCCCGGGTTTTTCCACCGCAGCGCCGCCGGAACAGGCACTGCCGTTGTTCGATGCTTACGTCGAGGCCCTGCGAGGCCGTTGCAATGACGTTCAGACAGGCCGCTTCGGTGCTGATATGCAGGTGAGCCTGCACAACGACGGACCCGTGACCATCATGCTGGAGCGTTGATCTCCACGCCCACCGGGCAATGATCCGAGCCCGTCACCTGCGGCCAGATGAAAGCATCCTGCACCCTGCTGGCTGCGGAAGGTGATGCGAGCACATAGTCGATGCGCCACCCCACATTCTTCTCGCGCGCATCCCCCCACTGCCGCCACCACGTGTAGTGACCGGCCTCTTCCGGGTGTTGCGCGCGAAACGTGTCTACCCACCCGGCGGCAATCCAGCGGTCGATCTCCTCGCGTTCCTCCGGCAGGAATCCGCTGCTCTTGTGGTTGGTTTTCGGTCGCGCCAGATCGATTTCGGCGTGTGCGGTGTTGTAGTCGCCGAGCACATAGACCGGCCCGCGTTTGCGCAGCGTTTCGAGCCGGTCGAATAGTGCCCGATAGAATCCGAGTTTGTAGGGCACTCGGGAGTTGTCGCGATCCTTGCCGTTGCCCTTGGGAAAGTACACAGAGGCGATCGCCAGGCGGCCGAAGTGGGCAATGATCAATCGTCCTTCGACGTCGTACTCTGGAATGCCGAGTTTGGTTTCCACGCGCGTTGCGGGCATGCGGCTGTAGATACCGACGCCGCTGTAGCCGGGCCGCTCGGCGGCCGAAAAACAGGCGTGCCATCCGTCGGGCGCACGTATCGCCTCCGGCAGCTGAGCTTCGAATGCACGTACTTCCTGCACGCACAACACGTCGATGCCGCTGCCGTGGAGAAACTCGGCAAACCCTTTCTTCGCACAGGCGCGAAGCCCGTTGACGTTCCAGCTGACGATGCGCATGGGCGGATGTTACTGCAAAGCGGCGTGCGTGCGATCAGAAACGGGGAGGTACAGGCTGATGGCTGTGCCTGTTGCATCGCTGCGCAGGCCGATCGCGCCGTTGTGGGCGCGAACAATCTGTTGGGTGATCGCAAGGCCCATGCCGCGGCCTACGAACCGGGTGCTGAAAAACGGCTCGAAGATGCGCGCGGGCGGGTGTACGCAGATGCCTTCTCCATCGTCTTCCACCGTGATGCGCAGGTGGCGCCCGCAGGTGAGGTCGCCAATCACGCAATCCGGCGGATTGTGCTGGAAGTCGAGCACGTCGAGCCTCAGACGAATCTCCCCATCGCCCCCTCGATACGCTTCGGTTGCGTTGCGTAGCAGATTCACAAGGCATTGCTCAAGCTGGATCAGGTCGGCCTCCACCATGGGCACACTGGCAGGGGCGAGCAGGCTTATGCGCACGCGCACGCCTGCAGCATTGCGCAGAAAGTCCGCGCGCGTTTGCAGCCAGGACCCCAGATCTACCATCTGGGCGTCGTAGGGTTGAATGCTGGCGAACGCACGAATCTGCTCCACGAGCTGTGCTGCGCGCTTGCCGTCCCGCAGGCTGCGCTCGAGCGCCTTGAGCGCGGGGTGTCCATCGGGCAGATCGAGTTTGGCGATCTCGATGTTGCCGAGAATGCCTTGCAGCCGGTTGTTGAAGTCGTGTGCCACGCCGCCTGCCAGGGTGCCCAGGCTTTCGAGCCGCTGGATGGCCTGGGCTCGGGCGTTACGGGCCAGCGAACGTTCCGAGCGAATGCGCCGAATGCGTTCGCTGACGATGCCGATCTGCAGGGTGCCGGCGATGCCGCCGCACACGAGCCACGGTGCCCATAGCACGGAGCCGTCGATGCGGCCGAGATCGTACAGTGCATCCATGGTCTGCACGCCGCATAGCGCCAACATAGCGAAACACAATGCCCAGTCGATGGTGTCGCGGCTGCCCGGCTGGCGGTCCAGCACGATGCGCGCTGCGATGGCGAGTACAACGAGCTCCGTGGGCAGCACGACCAGGTGGCTGATATCGTGGTAGCCCATCACCGCGACGATGCTGCGCACCAGCGCGATGATGACGGTGATAATGAACACCCACGCCGGCACGCGCTGCCCGGCGTAAAGGTATGCTCCCGCCAACTGCAGGCCCGGAAACACGCCGGTCAGCAAACGTGCCAGTTCCAGGCGCAGAAACGTAGGTTCGAGCGCCAGCAGCATGCCGGCGACGATGAGAAATCCCCAGGACCAGATCCAGAAGTGCGGCGTGGCAGGAGCGGACTTCCAGCTCCAGCTCACCAGCACGAAAAACGTGAGCGCGAGCACTAGAGCGAGCAGTACGTTCAGTTCCATCGAGGCTTACCCGGACGGATCGGGTTCGTTGCTGTGGCGTTCTGTAACCCGAGCGAGCCAGACGCCGAGCTCGAACAACAGCCACATGGGCACCGCGAGCAGAATCTGCGAAATGACGTCTGGCGGGGTGAGCAGCATGCCGAGCGCAAAGCAGCCGACCACGATGTACGGGCGTTTGCTCGCGAGGCTATCCGCGGTGGTGATCCCCGACCAGATCAACAGCAATGTGGCGATGGGCACCTCGAAAGCGATGCCGAAGGCGAAGAACAGGCGGATCACGAAGTCGAGGTAGGCGGAGATGTCCGTCATCCACACCGCGTTCATCACGTTGAATTCCGCGAAGAACTGAAATACGAGCGGAAACACCGCGTAATAGGCGAATGCGCTGCCGGTATAGAACAGCAGGATGCTGCTCACCAGCAGCGGAATGGCGAACTTTTTCTCGTGCAGATACAGACCCGGCGCGATGAATGCCCAGATCTGGTGGAGTATGAAAGGCATGGCAGCGTACAGCGCCACATACATGGAGAGCATGAGCGGCGTAAAGAACGGCGAGGCGACGCCGGTAGCGATCATCTTACCGTCGGGTTGGTAGGCCATGATCGGTGCGGCCACGAAGGCATAGATTTCTTCCGCGAAGAAGAAGATTGGAAAGAAGAACAACGCCAGCAGGCCGATGCTCTTGAGGATTCGTGAGCGCAGCTCGATGATGTGATCGAGGAACGGTTGCTCGTTGGTGTCTACTGCCTGGTCGTGGGCCAGGGCTTTGTCATTCTTTTCCATTGCTGGCTTCGGCCGGCGGCTGCTCGTTCTGTGCTGACCGGGCGGCGTCGTTCACGGTATTTTTCACATCGTCCTCGATGCGCTTCATCTCGGCCATGATGGCTTCGTTGTGCAGCTGCCTGCGCACCTCATCCATACCGATCTCTTTTTCGATCTCGTTTTTTACGCTGGTGAACGAACGGCGCAGCCGACCGAGCCAGAGACCGATGGTGCGCAGTGTCTCCGGCAGCTTGTCCGGGCCGATCACGAGCAGCCCGATCAGGGCGATGAGAAGGAGCTCGCCCCCGCCCAGAAAGTCAAACATTCGTGTCGTGTTTCTGCTTGCTCTGTTGATTGTCGCCTACCTTGCCTTCGATCACGTCGGGATCGACGGGCGGGGGAGACTTGTCCTCATCGCTCACGGCCTTGCGGAACCCCTTGATGGCGTTGCCGATGTCGGAACCGATGGTCTTCAGCCGCTTGGGCCCGAAGATCACCAGCACGATGGCAAGCACGACCAGCAGTTCCCACATTCCAGGAAAACCCATGGCACTACTCCTTGATTCAATGGCGCTATTGTAGCGCGAACAGCTAGTTCAACCGTTTCTGGAAGCTTTCTCCGTGTGGCCGCTCACACCGAAGCGATCTGCCAGCGTCTTGAGCACTTCGCCGGGAGGTACGCCGAGATGTACGAGGGCGACCAGGGTGTGGAACCACAGGTCTGCCGCCTCAGAGACCAGTTCCGGCCTGCCAGGGGTGTGGTCTTTCGCTGCGATGATGAACTCCGTCGCCTCCTCGCCTACCTTCTCAAGGATCTTGTTCAACCCTTTGCCGTACAGCGATGCCACGTACGATGACTCGGGGTCCGCGTCTCGGCGGTCTTCGAGTACGGCGGTGAGCTCGGCGATGACGTCCATGGGCGTTGTCCTTCCGGGAGGGTGCTGAGTATGTCAGATCGGCGACAGCGGCAGAACCAGGCGCCAGCAGGGCTTCAACCCAGCAAAGCAGCGGCGATCAAAGCGCCGGTAAGGCCTGCCAGCAGGAGATGGAACCAGCGTGCCGGGGGGCGGTCCGCCTGGTTCTGCAACGCGGCCACAGACTGCGTCAGCCGTGCCTGGGTGCCCCGCAAACGCGCGAGCTCCGCCGGCAGGCCATTGATGCTCCTGATCACATCCGGCAGATTTTCTGCAACGCGCTGGACCTGGGCTGCCGGGCCCAGCCGCTGCACCAGCCAACGCTCCATGAACGGTTGGGCGGTGTTCCAGAGGTCGAGCTGCGGGTACAGGGCGCGGCCGAGCCCTTCAATGTACAGCAGCGTCTTCTGCAGCAACACGAGTTGCGGCTGCACCTCCATCTGAAACCGCTCGGCTGTCTGGAACAGCGTCATGAGGAAGTTGCCGAAGGAAATCTCTGCCAGTGGCTTGGCGAAGATCGGCTCGCATACCTCACGAATGACCGCCTCGAAGGCGGGCTCATCGGTGCCGGCAGGAACCCATCCAGATGCCACGTGCAGACGCGCCACCTCGGCATAGTCGCGCTTGAAGAATGCGAGCAGGTTGCGGGCCAGGTATTCCTGGTCGCGTTCGGTGAGGCTGCCCATGATGGCGCAGTCGAGCGCGATGTAACGCGGGTTTTCCGGTTCACGAACGTCCACGAAGACGTTGCCTGGGTGCATGTCGGCGTGGAAAAAGTTGTGCTCGAAGACCTGCGTGAAAAATGTCTGCACGCCACGCTCCGCCAGCAGCGCCAGATTCACATGACGCGCATTGAGTTCCTCGACGTGTGATACGGGCACGCCGTAGATGCGTTCCATCACGAGGACCTGGCCGCGGCACAGGTGTTGGTACACGCGCGGGACGTACAGCAGCTCAGAGCCCGCGAAATTGCCGCGTAGCTGCGTGGTGTTTGCGGCTTCGGCGAGCATATCGAGCTCGGCGTGGATGGTGCGCTGGTAGTCGTCCAGTACTTCGTCAAGCCGCAGACGGTTGGCGGCGGGGTATCGACGTCGTAAATGAGCAGCCAGCCGGCGAAACAATTGCATGTCGGCTTCGATGGCGTCACGAAGGCCCGGTCGAACGACTTTCACCACCACATCGGCGCCATCTGTAAGCCTTGCGGCGTGTACCTGGGCGATGCTGGCAGCAGCCAGGGGTTTGTCTTCGAACGCATCGAACAGCGACTGCATGGGCTGGCCGAGCTCAGTCTCGATGATGCGTACGGCGGTAGCTGTAGGGATCGGAGGAACCGTGTCCTGTAGAGCCGCGAGTTCGCTGGCGATGTCGGCCGGTACTACGTCGGGGCGGGTAGACAGCAGCTGTCCAAGCTTGATGTACACCGGGCCGAGCTCGGTGAGCGCACTACGCAGACGTTCTCCATCGGAGCGGTTACCTGTGGGGATCAGGCGCAGAGGATTGATGGCAAGCAACAGACGTTGCCAGGCCGGCACGCCCAGGCTGTCCAGAAGATCGCGGTTGAGCAAAGTGTCGAGGCGGTGGCGGGCGGCCACGCGCGCGATCTGCCACGCCCGGTTCGACACGACTATTCCGGCGGCTGTTCGTGCTGTTGTACCCGCGCGGCGAGCCGGTCGATGCGCAGACGTAAATCGTCCAGCACGTCCAGCAGCGCGGTCGTGTCTTCCTTTGTTACGAAACGGCTCGCTGCGGTTTGCTCCAGCGCCGCACCTACGCCCTCGGCGGCGCTGCGCAGCGCCGACACTGCGAGCTCGGCGGTTCCCAGAGCTGCCTGCCCGGCATCCGAGGTGAGCAGGTTCGAAAGTGGCTGCGTCAGTTCCGGGTCGAATTTCTGGATGACGGCGGCGAAGCCCATCAGTACCGACGCATCGCCCTCCACGGTGACGCTGCCTGTGCGGCCGGGATTGGCGAGCCAGGCAATCACCTCCGGGCCGCGACCGGTGACCAGCACATGGGCTGGCGCGTTCGAACGTCCTGAGACGTTCAGTGCGCCGTCCTTCACAGTGACGTAGAACGTCAGCTCGGGAGCGATACTCTCAAGCTGCAGAATACGGCCTTCCAGCGCCTCGAGATGTACATGGATGTTGCGGTCGAGGGACAGGCCGGCTTCGGCGATATTGGTGGCAACGCGGCCGATGGCGTCTTCCAGTGCGCTCATGGGCTCACCCCTTCGTGGATGGCGGCAACGCCGCCGAGCAGGTCGTGGTAGGCGACGTCGATGAACCCCGCATCGCGCATCATGAGTGCCAAGGCCTTCTGCTTTGGATGCTTTTCGATGGACTCCACCAGGTAGCGGTACGGTTCGGCGTCTCCTACGAGCGCTTTACCGATGCCCGGCCACAGCGCCTGAAAACCCTTGTACAGGGAGCCGAGGGTTGCGTCGTCCGGCTTGGCAAATTCCAGCACGAGCAACCGTCCGCCGGGTTTGAGCACCCGCGCAAGCTCTGCGAAAGCGGTTTCCTTGCTGGTGAAGTTGCGTAATCCGAAGGAGATTACCGCGCAATGAAAGCTGTCACTCGCGAAGGGCAGGCGCTCAGCCGGCGCGCGGCAAAACTGCACGCAGGCAACGCCATCGTCGAGCAGGCGATCGCGACCCACCTGCATCATGTCGCCGTTCAGGTCGGTGAGCGCTACGAGGCCATGCTCACCGACGACGGGCGCCAGGAGTGCGGCCATATCGCCGGTACCGCCGGCAAGATCGAGCACATACTGTCCTTCCCTCAGCCCGGTGCGCTCCACCAGCATGCGCTTGAACAGACGGTGGGTGCCGAAGGACATGATGTCGTTCATCACGTCGTAACGTGCAGCGACGCGGTCGAACACGCCCTGCACCAGGCGGGTCTTCTCGTCGGGCGCCACGTTACGGCGGCCGAAGCTCACGGTGTTGTCAGTCATGGGGGCAGTTTACGACTTTGGCGTCCACTGGCCTACGGGAATGGTTGGCAGGCGTGAGGCGTTGGCTTCCTTGAGCTCGGCGAGATAGGCCTGCCACAGACCCGGCTGCGTGCGCCCGAGCTCCGCCAGGTATTCCCAGGCGTAGATGCCGCTGTCGTGGCCGTCATCGAAGGCAATGCGTATTGCGTAGTTGCCTACTGCCTCGATGCTGCTGATGCCTACGTATTTCTTGCCGGTCTGCAGCTTGCGCTCGTCATGCGAGTGGCCGCGCACCTCAGCGGAGGGCGAATACACGCGCAAGAGCTCTGCCGGCAACTCGTAAGTGGCACCCTCGAAGGCCACGCACAGCACCTTGCGGCCGCGCTCATAGCGAATTTCTTTGGGCGGCTGCATCAGAGGATATAGCGCGAAAGATCCTGGTCTGTGGCCAGGCTAGATAGTTGGCTGTCGACGAATGCGGCATCCACGAGCACTTCTCGGTGGGTGTCCGCGTCATACGAAACACCCTCCAGCAAGCGCTCCATGAGCGTGTGCAGGCGCCGAGCGCCGATGTTTTCTGTGTTCTCGTTGACCTGCCAGGCAAGCTCAGCGATGCGCTCGAGGCCATCGTCGGTAAACGACACCGACACGCCTTCCGTGCCCAGCAGCGCCTGATACTGTTCGGTGAGCGATGCGTTCGGTTCCACGAGAATACGTTTGAAATCAGCCGGCGTCAGCGCCTTGAGCTCCACGCGGATGGGTAGCCTGCCCTGCAGTTCGGGGATCAGATCTGAAGGCTTTGCCAGGTGGAAGGCGCCTGAGGCGATGAACAGCACATGATCTGTGCGGATCATGCCGTACTTGGTGGAGACCGTGCAGCCCTCGATGAGCGGCAGCAGGTCACGCTGCACACCTTCCCGTGACACATCGGCGCCCACGCCTTCCGAGCGTTTGGCAACCTTGTCGAGCTCGTCGAGGAAGACAATACCGGTCTGCTCTACAGCGAGCACGGCTTTGGTGCGTATCTCGTCTTCGTTGATCAGCTTGGCAGCTTCTTCTTCTTTCAGTTTGCGCAGGGCGTCGCTGATCTTGAGCTTGGTTTTCTGTTTGCGATCGCCGGAGATGTTGGAAAACATGCTGGAAAGCTGCTGGGTCATTTCCTCCATGCCCGGCGGTGCCATGATCTCCACACCGATCTTCGGAGCCGCGAGCTCCAGCTCGATCTCCTTGTCGTCCAGTTCGCCCTGGCGTAGACGCTTGCGGAACAGCTGACGCGTTTCAGAATCCTGTGGCGGCGACTCTTCGGTGCCGAAGCCTACAGGTCGCGGTGCAGGTATCAGCGCATCCAGCACCCGTTCCTCTGCGGCGTCGGCGGCGCGGTGGGCGACTTTGTCCATCTCCTGCTCGCGCAACAGGTTCACGGCAACGTCCGCCAGATCGCGCACGATGGATTCCACATCGCGGCCGACGTAACCCACCTCTGTGAATTTCGTTGCCTCCACCTTGATGAAAGGCGCACCGGCGAGCTTTGCCAGGCGGCGTGCGATCTCGGTTTTGCCGACACCGGTAGGGCCGATCATGAGGATGTTCTTGGGCGTTATCTCTTCCGCCAGCGCCTCGTCGAGCTGCATGCGCCGCCAGCGGTTGCGCAGGGCAATGGCGACTGCGCGCTTGGCGTCGTCCTGGCCGACGATGTGGTGGTCGAGCTCGCTGACGATTTCGCGTGGCGTCATGGTGGTGTTCACGGGGTATCCAGGGTCTCGATGGTGTGTTGCTGGTTGGTGTAGATGCAGATGTCGCCGGCGATTGTCAGCGCTTTGACGACGATGTCCCTGGGTGACAGGTCCGTGTTTTCTGCCAGCGCGCGGGCGGCCGCCTGGGCAAAGGGGCCGCCGGAGCCGATGGCGAGCACGCGGGATTCCGGCTCGATCACGTCGCCCGTGCCGCTGATCATCAGGGAAACCTGTTCATCCGCAACGATCAGCAACGCTTCCAGCCGACGAAGTGCGCGATCCGAGCGCCACTCTTTGGCCAGCTCCACCGCTGCGCGGGTGAGCTGGCCGGAGTATTTTTCCAGCGCCGCTTCGAACCGTTCAAACAAGGTGAACGCATCCGCCGTGCCGCCGGCGAATCCTGCGAGCACTCGATCGCCGTACAGGCGCCGCACTTTACGCGCGTTGCCCTTCATGACGGTGTTGCCCATGGTCACTTGTCCGTCGCTGCCCATGGCCACGCCCGATCCGTCGCGTACCACCACTACGGTGGTACCGTGCATCTCCGTCATCTAGGGGTCCGTTGACTGCTCGAACAAGGGATGGTGGGGGCGCGTGTGGGCTTTTTCAACGCCCCTCCTTCTTCAGCATGATGGCGCGCAGGTTCTGCTCGCGCAGCTTGGTCAGCGCCCGCGCCGCCTGGGTTTGTGATTCGTACGGGCCCACGGTCACGCGGTACCAGTTGCCATCCTTGAGTGCTACCCGGGTCATCGATACGGGCATGTCCTGCAGCAGAAGCTGTGCGCGTAGGGTTTCTGCTTCGTCCGCATCACGAAACGAAGCGGCCTGAATGAGGAATTCTGATGCGACCTCGCTGCCTTCTTCAGGCAGGTCTGCTTCGTAGGGTTCAGGGTTGGTTACTACTTCGCTCTCCGCCAGGATTTTCGGAAACTCGAACTCCAGTTTGCGTTGTTCCGGTTGGGCAGGGGTGCCGGCAACCTGTGCCGGTTGGTCCTGCAGAAACTCCGGTGCGTAGGCGCCGACGATGACCACAATGGCGCCCACGACAATGCCGATCACGAAGCTCGGACCGTGCAGAAACACACTGGGTTGTTTGTTCTGGGTGCGGCGCTTCGGGCGGCTCGACTTGCGGTAGTCCTTTGGCATCGACGTCGGCTGGGTCAAACGGGGCGCGAGAGTATACCTCTGCGATCCGCTGTCTGGGGCTCGGTTGGCATTCCTTGGATGGTCAGAACGCGTCGTAGGGGTCGACGTCGATAGACCAGCGCACGTTGCGTGGAGCGCTCTGATCGCGCACACCGAGCAATGCCCGGCGCAAGGTTCGGCGGTCGTCGGCAAGCACCATGAGCTGGTGGCGGAATCGGTTGCTGATGCGTTGGATGGGCGCGGGTGCGGGACCGTAAGCCTCCACCCCAGCCAGGCGCGGTTTCAGCGATTGCAGGAAGGCCATGCCTTCTTCGGGGTGTGTGGCGTCTGCGCGAATCAGCGCCATGGGTCGTGTGGGCGGCATCTCCGCGGCGGCGCGAGCGTTGAGCTCCGACTGGGCGAACTCCCCATAGCCGCTTTTCACCAGCCGTTGCAGCAACGGATGCTCCGGCTGGTAGGTCTGTATCCACACCTCGCCGGCGCGTTCAGCGCGTCCCGCGCGCCCGGCAACCTGCATGATGGTCTGCGCCATGCGTTCCGGCGCGCGAAAGTCCGCGGAGAAAAATCCGCCGTCGGCACCCAATACGGCCACCAGGGTGACATTTGGGAAGTGGTGGCCTTTGGCGAGCATCTGCGTGCCCACGAGGATCATCGGCCCGCCTTCCAGCACCGCATCGAGCTGCGCGGCCAGTTGCCGTTGGCTGCGGGTCACGTCGCGGTCGATGCGCAGCACAGGCGTGTCAGGAAAAAACTCCGCCAGACCCTGTTCCGCGCGTTGGGTGCCCTGGCCCACGGGCACGAGTTCATCGTGCCCGCAGCCTTCGCAATGCCTGGCAGGTGGCCGGCGCGCGCCGCAGTGGTGGCAGCGCAGGTGCTCGGGGCGCGCGTGCAGGGTCATGCGTGCATCGCAGTCCCGGCAGTCTGCGATCCACCCGCACTGCGGACACATGAGGGTCGGCGCGAAGCCGCGCCGGTTGATGAAGGTGAGCACCTGTCCGCCGTCGGCGAGGTGCCGGCGCATCACATGAAACAGCTGCGGGCTGATGCCTTCCTCGAGCGTATGACCGCGAATGTCCAGCAGGCGGAGTGTTGGCAGCTCGGCCGCACCGGGGCGCTCGCGCAGGGTGAGGGTGGTGTATCGACCCAGAGCCGCGTTGTGCAGGCTCTCCAGGGACGGTGTCGCGCTTCCGAGCACCACCGGTATGCCTTCCTGTCGGGCGCGCACCACAGCGAAATCCCGGGCTGAGTAGCGCAGGCCGTCCTGCTGCTTGAAGGACGGGTCGTGCTCTTCGTCGACGATGATCATGCGCAGGTCGGAAAACGAGGCGAAGCAGGCAGAGCGGGTGCCGATCAGGATACGGGCGTCGCCCTGGGCACACTTCAGCCAGGCCTGCCATCGCTCGGCGTCGTTCATGGCGGAGTGCAGGGCGACCACGTCAGTGAAGCGGGCCTGCACACGGCGCACGGTTTGCGGGGTGAGGCCGATTTCCGGCACCAGAATCAGCGCCTGGCCTCCGTCCGCCAGCGCGCTGTGCAGTGCGCGTAGATATACCTCGGTTTTGCCGCTGCCGGTGACGCCGTCGAGGAGGAAGGCGCCGAATTGTCCGAGGCCCGACTGGATGGCGGCAACGGCGGTGGCCTGCTCGCTGGTAAGCAGCAGCGCAGGCTCCGGGGGCGGCGGCACAGGCTTCGGCCGCCAGGACAGCGTCTCCACCCATTCGGTGGCAGCCAACGCCTTGAGAACCGCCGCCGAGTAACCGAGTTCCGCGATGGCGGCTCGGGACAGCGGACCGTTCTCATTGAGTGTTTGCAGTAGCGCGAACTGCGCTTTGGCGCGCCCGAGCCCCAGAGAGGCAGCCCCTTCCTCGCGGATGGCGCGCTGAACCATGGCCGCCTGGTCCGGGCGAATGCGCCAAGCAGTCTCGAGTGCGATTTCCGCGGCGCTGCCTTTGCGGGCTTCGGCGGGAATCATTGCTGCCAGAACCTCGCCCAGCGGGTAGTGGTAGTAATCCGCCAGCCATGCGGCAAGCGCCAGATGGTGTGCGTCGAGCAGTGGAACGGTGTCGATGGCGTGTTCGATGGGGCTTGGATCGGCGAAGGCATCTGCCGGGTCGAGTGCTGTGCAGATGCCGATCATCGGTCGATGTGCGAAACGCACCGCCACCCGCCCTCCGACCACAGGTGCGGCCTCCAGCTCGGCTTCCGGCAACGACTCGGCTCCTGGTACGGAATAGTCGAATGCTCGATACAGCGGCACCGGCAGGCAGATGCGTGCGACTCGCGGCCTGCCGGAGCCCTGCGGCGCGGTTGGCTGCGCTTCTGCCCCGGCGTCCAAGCCGGGGAGCTTCTCCTGCGTTTGTTGCTTTTCCAAGGTGATTGCGCTCAAGCGTGCATCTGATAAAATTCGCCGCCCATTTTCCAGCGCGTCAAGTTTCAATGAAAGCCGACATTCACCCAGCCTACAACGACATCAAGGCCACCTGCAGTTGCGGCAACGTCATTGAGACGCGCTCCACGCTCGGTGGCGACATTCAGATTGAAGTGTGCTCCGCCTGTCACCCGTTCTACACGGGCAAACAGAAGATGATGGATACTGCAGGTCGCGTCGAACGCTTCCGCCGCCGTTTCGGCAATCGTGCGGGTGCGGCGAAGACCGAAGCAGACTGAGCCGAACCTCAGCGCCGAAATTCTGTCCAAGGTTTCGAACGGGCTGCCGCTTGCGGTAGCTTAGACGCCCATCAATGGCCTGCGGCCTGTCGTCGTGCGAGGTATCTCATGCGCAGCGGATGGAAGATCGTTTTCGGTAGTGTGCTTCTGTGGGGCTCGGCGGCGGTGCTCGCGGCCTCGCAAGGTTCGAAGACCTACAACGAGCTGCTGGAAAGTGGCGGCATCTACGATGATGCGGATTGGCAAGCCTACGTTACGGAGGTGGGCGAGCGGGTGTTGGCGGTCACGCCGCACAAAGGCCGCAACTACACCTTCGTGCTTCTCGATGACACCATGGTCAATGCCTTCACCACAGGCGATGGCTATGTGTTCCTGACCCGCGGCCTGATGGCCTATTTCACCAGCGAGGATGAGCTTGCGTCGGTGATCGGCCACGAAATCGGCCATGTAGTGGGCCAACACATCGCCAGCAAGAAACGCCGCCATGTGATGACGCAGGTTCTCGGTTGGCTCGGCGTGATTGGTACCAACAGCATGTCCATGCTCGATTTGGCCAACACGCTGTCCGCCGCTGCCAGCGCGGACTATGGCCGCAAGGAGGAGCTCGAGGCCGACGCGTTTTCGGCGGAGTGGCTGGCGAAGGCCGGCTATGATCCGCAATCGGCGTCTTCAGCTATCCAGCAGCTCCGCGATCACGAGCTCTACCAGCGCAACGTGGTCGGTCAGCCGAGCCAGTATCACGGGATCTTCCGCAGCCACCCGGAGCATCAGAAGCGTATTCATGAGTTCAGCAAGCTCACCAACCAGCCGGGGCTCGTTGAGGTGCGCGCACCTGAGCGTGACTTCATGGCCATGCTGGACGGCATGGTGTTCGGCGAGGATGCGGCTTCGGGGGTGGTCAAGGACAGCACGTATTATCACAGCTCACACCGTGTAGTGGTGACGTTTCCGAACACCTGGGAGGTGGGCAACAGCCGCACCGAGGTCATGGGCAAGGCACCCGCGGCGCAGGATGCCTACGTGACCATGCAGCGCCAGCAGGCGCCTGGGAAAGACCAGACCCCAGAGGACTACGTCAAGAACACGCTGAAGCGTGACGATGTGGAGAACGGCGAGAGCATCATGATCGGGCAGTACCCGGCCTTCATCGGCGAGGTGAAGGTGGCGGGCAAGGGCACGACGCAAAAGCGCCTGCTGGCGGTGGTGTTCAAAGACGACAGCGCTTACCTGTTCAAGGGTGAGGTCGGCCAGAATGGCGACGTCAAGAAGTTCGACGAAGCGTTCGTTGCCATCGTTACGTCCTTTCGGGCGATGACGGCGACGGATCTGCGCACCGCCAACACCCGCCGCCTGGAGGTGGTGGAAGCACGGCCGGGCGATACCTTTGCCAAGCTTGCCCAGGGTGCGCCCATCCCGAAGCACGGGGAGGAAATGCTGCGGGTGATCAACGGCAAGCACCCCTACGGCGAGCCGCGTGCGGGGGATATGGTGAAGGTGATTCGCTAGCGCAATCGAAGCGCGTTATGGCAGCGCGGCGGCGTAGGGCGCGAGATCCCAGTTCGGCCAGCGCTCCTGCGCCCGACGCAGAGTGCGCTTCGTCCAGAATGGATCGCCTGGGGCGGGGATGCCGAGGCACGTGAGCTGCTCTGGTGTCGCATGCTCGATGATCAGGTGCCATGGCTTGAAGAAAGAATACGGCCACGCGGACCAGCCAATCTGGTCGTTGCCGGCGGCTTTGTAGCTGGCGGTCAGGGTGAACCTGCGGCCCCCGGGGGCGGTGAGGTTGGTGCCGCGGTGGTACACATCGATGCCGTAGGCAAAGATCGAACCGGCCGGCGCCGCACCTGAACGCTCCCTCTGTTTGAGGGCTCGTTGCTGTAGGTCACTCGGAAACATCGTTCGGTCTGCGCCGGTCACCGCGTCGCTGTCGCTTTGCGTGACGTAGTGGATGGCGCCGTGGCTGTCCGTGACGTCCGTGAAGTAGATCATCATGTTGATCGTGCGCAGCTCAGCGACGTCTGCCGGCACCGTAAGCGTGTGGTTCTTGAAGTCGCAATGGAAGCTCTGCTCGTAGTCTGTTCGACCGGTTACCTTTGCCCAGGTGTGTGCCTGATACAGGCGCACGTCGTGGGTGCCCAGAGCATCGCGGGCGAGCGCCATGACGGCGGGATGCAGCGCGATCATGTTCAGAGCAGCGGAGCAGGCGAAAGGCAGGTCGTCGAAGTGGCTGAACTGGTCGGGGTTGAACGCCCCCACGTTGCCGTCGGCAGTGAGTTGGATCGGGTTGTCGGCGCCAGTAACGCAATCAGGGTAGAGCGTCTCGAAGTCGCGCACGGCTGGTGCCACTTCCTCCGCGTTGAGAAAGCCGGGTAGCAGTACCGCGCCGTCCTCGTGCCAGGCTCGTACCTGTTCGGCTGTGTGTCGCTGCGCCGTCAAAACAGGTCCACAGCTTTCACCTCGTCGCGCGGGCGAAGCTGCTGGTTGGCGCTTGGTGGGTGCGGTGCGTGCTCAGAAAGGAAGTATTCGAAAATCCCCTGTGGATCGCCGGGCAACACCGCTTCGCCGGTTTCGGCATTCACCTTGAGGGTGACGATGCCGTCGGGTTGCGGAAAGTTGCGCTCAGGCCGCCCCTTTAACGCCTGCTGCATATAGTCGATCCAGATGGGCAGTGGCGTCGTGCTGCCGAACTCGCGCCGCCCGAGGGGCTCGTAGTTGCTGAAGCCCACCCAGACTGTGGTGGCTACATCGGCACCGTACCCGTTGAACCAGGTATCCGCGGCATCGTTGGTGGTGCCGGTTTTGCCGGCGAGGTCGCCGCGCTTGAGAGCCAATGCCTTGCGTCCGGTGCCTCGTTTGATGACGTCTTTGAGCATGTTGTCCATCAGATAGGCGATACGGGCGTCGATAACGCGCGGCGCTGGCGCCGGTGTCTCTGGCGCTGCCTCTTCTGGAGTGTGTTCATCACTCAGGTCTGCAATGTCCTGTTGGTCTGCCACCAGGTCGGTGTCGCCCTGCGGGGTGAGCCCTTCGTCCGCTGGGAGTTCCTCGGGCGCCACGAGTTCGCACTCCCTGCATACCACCGGCCGGGTGGATTCGTACAGCTTTACACCGTCGCGGTCGCGTACCGTCTCGATGACGTGGGGTGTGATCAGGAACCCGCCGTTGGCGAACACCGAGTAGGCGGTGACCATCTCCATTGGTGTCACCGCCATGGTGCCGCCGCCAATGGCGAGCTGCGTGTTGCGCGGGAATGTGCTCGGGTCGAAGCCGAAATTGGTTACGTAGTTGATTACCGGCCCGGCTTCAACATCCAGCAACACTCGCATGCTTACCAGGTTGATGGAGCGGTACAGCGCTTCGCGCAACCGCGTCGGGCCGTTGTAGCGGTTGTCGTTGTTGTCCGGCCGGTATTCGGTTTCCAGGTTTTCATCGTTGAACACGAGCGGTGCGTCCATGTACACGCTGGCTGGCGTGACGCCGTTAGCGAGTGCTGCGGCGTAGACGAACGGTTTGAATCCTGAGCCCGGCTGGCGGGCTGCCTGCAGCACGTGGTTGAACTGATTACGGTAAAAGTCGTAGCTGCCAACCAGCGCAAGCACCCGGCCCGTGTCCGGCTCCACGCTTACCAGCGCGCCCTCGATGTCAGGTGCCTGCGATAGCCGCCAGGAGACTTCGCCTTCTTCGGTGGCTTCTCCGTTTGGCGCGATCCTCACTACGTCGCCCACCTGCAGCACGGCAGCGATGCTGGTGGGTTCCGGTCCCCGCCGGTCGATGTCCAGAAACGGGCGGGCCCATTTGACGCTGTCGAGGTTGAGGGTTACGAAGCTGCCGTCGCCGATCACGAGCCTGGCTTCGTCTTCCCCCACATGCAGCACCACCGCAGCCTCGAGATCTCCGGCAGGTTGGTAACCGCGCAACGCATCCACGGCTGCAGCAACGATGTCTTTGGCGTTGTCGCCGTCTTCCAGCGCCTCCATCGGAAGTTCCAGTTGCGCCTCGGCGCCGCGATAGCCGTGGCGCACGTCGAAATCCTGCAGGCCCCGCCGCACTGCGTTGGTGGCGGCGTCCTGAAGCTTGGAGTCGATGGTGGTGCTGACTTCGTAGCCGCCTGTGTAGAGATCCGGGTAGGTGTAGATCAACTGCCGGCGCACCCATTCCGCGGCATGCGGCGCTGGAGTTTCAACAGCGCGCTCGTAGATGCGCGCGGTGATCGGTGCTTCGGTGGCTTCCCGGAAGGCAGCATGAGAGATGCTGCCTTGCTCGTACATCCTGGACAGAACGACGTTTCTCCGCCGCTGTGCGCGCTCGGGGCCGTTGATGGGGTTGCCGGAACTCGGTGCCTGTGGGATACCTGCGAGCATGGCGAGTTGCGCAAGATCGAGTTCCATCAATGGCTTGCCGTAGTAGGTGCGCGCAGCGGCTTCGGCACCGTAAGCGCGCTTTCCAAACGGCACGATGTTGATGTAGAGCTCCAGGATCTCGTCCTTGCTCAGCTCGCGCTCGATCTTCAGCGCCAGCAGCATCTCCTTGAACTTGCGGATGAATGTGCGCTCCAGCCCGAACGAGACATTGCGCGCGAGCTGCATGGTGATGGTGCTGGCGCCGGGGCCCAGCGAGCCCTCGACCAGCAGGCTGCGGACGAGCCCCAGGGTGTCGTTGGTGAGCGATATGAAGTCGATGCCGCTGTGTTCGTAAAATCGCTTGTCTTCTGTGTCAAGTAACGCGTCAATAAACGCTTGAGGTACCTGATCTAGGGTCACTGGAATCAGGCGCCGCTCGCCGAACTCCGCCAGCAAGTCACCGTCGCGGGTGTAGATGCGCAACGGGGTTTCCAATTGCACATTGCGGTAGGTCTCGGCTTGCGGCGTTAGGGGATCCAGGTACAGGAAAACGCCTGCGAGAGTGAGCACTGCACCACATACGGCGGCACAGCCCAGCCAGATAATGGCCCCGAGGGAGCGGCGAGTTTTACTTGCTGTCATGTCGTGAGGGAGGTGGATGGTTGCTATACGTCAACATGCTTTTCTATTTTGGCGCCCGTGCGCTCACTCGTTTTACGTTTTTCACTCGATGCTTCGTTGCCCTCACTTGCGGAGTGGTATTTAATGTCGTGCCGCATGAAACGGACGTAAGTGCCCGCGCCATTAAGGAATTCTAACGTGGCCTGGTTCAAAAAGAAGACCAACGTTCTGTTGGGCCTGGATATCAGCTCCACTTCCGTGAAGCTGCTCGAGCTATCCAAGTCCGGCGATCGATTTCGCGTGGAAGCTTACGGCGTCGAGCCGCTTCCGCCAAATGCCGTGGTCGAAAAAAACATCAACGATGTAGAAGGCGTGGGTGAAGCTGTCAAGCGGCTTGTATCTCGGGTCAAGGCTACGTCTCGGCAGGCCGCTGTTGCGGTGGCCGGCTCTGCGGTCATTACCAAGACGATCGAGATGGACGCGGCGCTCAACGACGACGAGATGGAAAATCAGATCACAGTCGAAGCCGATCAGTACATCCCCTATCCGCTGGACGAAGTAGCCATCGACTTCGAGGTGCAGGGGTTGTCCGAGCGCAATCCGGATCAGGTAGAGGTGTTGTTGGCCGCCTGCCGGAAGGAAAACGTGGAGCTGCGCGAGGCGGTACTCGACATCGGCGGCTTGAAGCCTGCGGTGGTGGACATCGAGGCGCACGCCATGAAGCGCGCCTTCGATCTCGTGAAGCCGCAGCTTGGCAGCAACCCGGATGATCTGGTGGTGGCCATCATCGACATCGGCGCCACCATGACCACGCTGTCGGTGCTCGCAGACGACAAAGCCATCTACACGCGCGAGCAGTTGTTCGGCGGTAAGCAGCTCACCGAAGAGATTCAGCGGCGCTACAGCCTGTCCTATGAAGAGGCTGGACTGGCCAAGAAGCAGGGCGGCCTGCCCGACGACTACCTCGAAGAAGTGTTGGAGCCATTCAAGGAAGCGGTGCTGCAGCAGGTAACCCGTTCGCTGCAGTTCTTCTTCTCATCCAGCCAGTATGACGACGTGGACTACATCGTCCTGGCTGGTGGTACGTCTTCCATCGACGGCCTGGCCGATCTGATCGAGAGCAAGCTGGGCACGCCGACGATCATGGCGAACCCGTTCATGGACATGGCGCTCACCAGCAAGGTGGATGCTGATGCCCTGGCGAATGATGCCCCAGCGCTGATGATTGCCTGCGGACTGGCGATGAGGAGCTTTACCTGATGGCCAACATTAACCTCCTGCCATGGCGCGAGTGGGAACGCGAACGTAAACAGAAGGAATTCCTCGTCAATCTGGCGGGGGTCGTGATTCTCGCCGTGGTGATCGTTCTCGCGGCGGGGCAGTACCTGGATCAGTCCATCAGCGGGCAGAACGCCAGAAACGCATTCTACGAAAGCCGCATCGCCGTTTTGGACGAGCGGATCAAAGAGATTTCCACGCTGCAGAAGGATCGGGAAGATCTTCTGGAGCGGATGCGGGTGATCCAGGAGCTGCAGGGTAATCGCCCCATCATCGTCCGGGTGTTCGATGAGCTGGTGCAGACACTCGCTCAGGGAGTGCACTACTCCAAGCTCGAGATGAAGGACGGAGCATTGGCGCTGGAAGGCGTGGCCGAGTCGAACAATCGCATCTCGGCACTCATGCGCAATGTCGATGCCAGCGATTGGTTTGCTGATCCGAACCTGAAGAGCATCAAAGAAGATGCGGAGAATCGGGTGTACGGCCCGGGCGCCTCCGTGTTCGACCTGACGTTCCGCCAGGTCAACCCCATGGCAGATCCGGAAGAGGAGGGCTGACATGGCGCTACAGGACAGCCTCGAACAGCTGAAGAGCGTCGAGCTATCGGACCTCGACTTCAACAACATCGGCTCGTGGCCTGCTGCGCTTAAGTGGCTCGTCATGATCATCGTGCTGGTGCTGATCCTGGTGGTCGGCTACAGCCTGTACCTGTCTGACAAACGTGCTCAGCTGCAGGTGGCGCAAGGCCAGGAGCAGACGCTGCGGAACGACTTCACCGACAAGGCGGAAAAGTCCGCCAATCTCGAAGCGTATCTGCAACAGAAAAAGGAGATGGAAGAAACGTTCGGCGCCCTGTTGCGGCAGCTGCCGAGCGATACCGAGGTTCCCGGCCTGCTGGAAGACATCACGCGCACCGCCATCGACAATGAGCTGAACATTGAAAGCATCACCCTGAAGCCTGAGGTGAACACCGAGTTCTACGTGGAGCTGCCCATCGAAATCGTCGTGGAAGGCAGCTATCACAAGATCGGCTCGTTCGTCAGCTCAGTGGCCAACCTGCCGCGGATCGTCACGCTGCACAATTTCGAGATCGAGCCGGTCGCCGGCCCCGACAATCTGCGCATGACGATCGTAGCCAAGACCTATCGCTATCTGGAGGACGCTTAGATGAAGCGCGTACTCATGAAAGCGGGCGGCGTAGTCGCTTGTGCACTGGCGGTTGCAGGCTGCGGCGGCAGTCAGAACTTCAGCGACATCGAGCAGTTCATGGCAGAGGTGGAGAGCCGGCCGGCCAGCCCCATTGCACCACTACCGCCATTCGAGCAGGTTGAGCCCTTCGCCTATCAGGCGAGCACCAAGCGGCAGCCGTTTGAACCGCCGGTGAAGGTCACTGCCCTGGAGCGGCGGCCAGACGGGGTGCAGGTAAAACCCAACTTCGATCGCGTGCGGCAGTACCTCGAGCAGTTTCCGATCGGCCAACTCACGATGGTTGGCACGCTGTCGCAGAACGCGGCGCAGTACGCATTGATTCAGGATCCGGAAGGCGGTGTGCACCGCGTTCGTATAGGTGACTACATCGGCACCGATCACGGGAAAATCCAGATGATCAGTGACCTGGACGTTCAACTGGTGGAAATCGTGCCGGATGGTACGGGAGGCTGGGTGGAGAGAGCGCGCACCGTAGCCTTGGGAGGAGATGACGCATGATGACGACTGGCAAATTGAGCAGCCGCTGGGCGCGGTGTTGGTTAGGCGCGGTGCTCGCTGTCGCGGCCTCGGTCGGTTGGGCAGATACACGGCTTACGGCGATCGAGTTTTCGTCGCTGCCCGGTGACCGCACGGAAATCCGCATGTCGTTCGACGGGGCACCTCCAGCGCCCACGGGCTACACCATTGAGCAGCCCGCACGCATTGTGCTGGATATGCCTGGTGTCACCAGCGGCCTGGTGGAGAAGCACCACAATCTCGGCGTTGGGAACGCGCGCAAGGTGTCGGTCATTTCGACGCCGGATCGTACACGTGCCATCGTCAACCTCACGCAGCTGGTCGGTTACGAGACCGATGTGCGCGGCAACACGCTGTATCTGCTGGTGGGTGCCGATGCGACCAGTGGCATGCCTGCGCCGAGCATCGCAGAGTCTGCGGTGGACTCTGCAACGCGGGCGGAACGTGCAGGCAGCAGCTCGCGCATCGAGAACATCGACTTCCGCCGTGGCGCGCAAGGCGAAGGCCGCGTGGTGCTCCAGCTCAGCAACCCGAAAGCACCCGTGAGCGTGGTGAGCGACGGCGGCAAGATCAAGGTAGAGATCCGCAACACGACGCTGCCGGCCAACCTGCAGCGGCGTCTGGACGTAACGGATTTCGCGACCCCTGTGCAGATCGTCGACGCTATCCAGGAAGGCGATCACGTGCTAGTGAGCGTCGCCGCATCCGGCAACTATGACTACCTCTCCTATCAGGCGGACGACAAGCTGTCGGTGGACGTTACGCCACTCACCGAGGAAGAGGTAGAACGCCGTGACGATATCTTCAAGTACAGCGGCGAAAAGCTGTCGTTGAACTTCCAGGACATCGAGGTGCGCTCCGTACTGCAGCTCATCGCTGACTTTACGGACCTGAACCTGGTGGCAAGCGATACGGTTTCTGGCCGCATCACGCTGCGTTTGAAAAACGTGCCGTGGGACCAGGCTCTGGAGCTCATTCTGAAGACCAAGGGTCTGGATCAGCGGCAGGTAGGTAACGTGCTGCTGGTGGCGCCGGCTGCGGAAATCGCGGCACGGGAAAAGCTTGAGCTCGAAAACCAGAAGCAGATCTCCGAGCTTGCACCGCTGCGCACGGAGTTCGTGCAGGTGCGCTACGCAAGCGCTACGGAGCTCTTCGGGCTCTTCGAGACATCGAGCGAAGGCAGCAGCAATTCCATACTTTCGCCGCGCGGCAGCGTGATCGTCGATGAGCGCACCAACTCGATCATCATCACCGACACCTCAGACCGGCTGGAGGAATTCCGCCGCATCATCGCGCAGCTCGATATCCCGGTGCGTCAGGTGCTGATCGAAGCCCGCATCGTTACTGCCACGGCCAACTTCTCCGAAGAGATCGGTATCGCCTGGGGCGGTGGCGGCTACCTCGAAAATGGCAGCAACGCGGTGCGTTTTGGCGGCACGGTGGAAACGCTCACCGAGGTGCAAACCATCCGCAACGACCGGCTCAGCGGCCAGACGCAGAGTGACGCTGCGATTACCTTCCCGGGTGCCTACCTGGTGGACCTCGGCGTGGCGGGTTCCGACGCGACGAGTTTTGCGATCGGCCTGACCAAGCGCGACTGGCTGCTGGATCTGGAGCTCTCGGCGCTCGCCAGCGATGGCCACGCAGAAATCGTCTCCCGGCCGAAGGTGATCACAGCAGACAAGTCCACTGCGCTGATCGAGTCGGGTGTAGAGATTCCGTATCAGGAGGCAACGTCCAGCGGTGCCACCAGCGTTTCGTTCAAAGATGCAGTGCTGGCCCTGGAGGTCACGCCGCAGATCACGCCAGACGACCGCATCATTATGGCGCTGAACGTGAAGCAGGACACGGTGGGGGTAGTGTTCGAAGGCGTGCCATCGATCAACACCAACGAAGTGGAAACCGAGGTACTGGTAGACAACGGGCAGACCGTCGTACTCGGCGGTATCTTCACCACCGACAAGAACGTGTCGGTGACCAAGACGCCGTTCCTGGGTGATCTGCCGTACATCGGTCAGCTTTTCAAGCGCACACTCGAACGTGACGATAAGCAGGAGCTGCTGATTTTCATCACGCCGAGGATCATTGCTGACTCGCTGACGGATCGGTAGGCAAGTACACTAGCGGCGCTCGACAGCGCCGCTAGTGATGACCCCAAACTTATATCTCGTCGGTCTTATGGCCGTGGGTAAGACCACGGTAGGGCGGCTGCTCGCAGAAGCGTTGCACATGGATTTCTACGACAGCGATCATGAAATCGAAACCCGCGCCGGTGCGGACACCAGCTGGATCTTTGATGTGGAAGGCGAAACCGGCTTCCGTGACCGGGAAGAGCAGGTTATCGATGACCTCACCCAGCGCCAGAACGTTGTCATCGCCACCGGCGGCGGCGCGGTGATTCGCGCAGCCAACCGTCAGGCGCTGTCGACGCGCGGCGTCGTGCTGCATCTGGACAGCCCGCTCGACCGCCTCGTGGAGCGCACCCGTAAAGACAAACGTCGACCTCTGCTGCAAAAAGGCAACGTGCGAGAAACGCTGGGCCGGCTCATGCAGGAGCGGGCACCGCTTTATGCCGAGGTGCGCGACTACCGTTTCGTCACGGATCGCCAGAGCCCGAAACTTCTTGCCCGCAAGATCGAATGGCAGCTGCGCGAGGATGGGCTGGTGCGATGATGGAAGTAGCCGTCGAGCTTGGTGCGCGCAGCTACCCGATCTACATTGGTGAGGGGCTGCTGCACGATGAACGGCTGGTGGCTTCACTGGTGCCTGGCTCACAGGTTGCCATCATTACCAACGACACGGTTGGGCCGCTCTACACAGAGTTGCTGGTGCGCGCGTTTGGCAACAAACAGGTCGACGTGCTGGAGCTGCCGGACGGCGAAGCACACAAGAACTTCGCGAGCTTCGAGCGTGTGCTCGACTTTCTCGCTGATCACGGCCATCACCGCAGTACCACGGTGGTGGCGCTGGGTGGCGGGGTGGTCGGAGATATGGCTGGATTCGCGGCGGCAACCTACCAACGCGGTGTCAACTTCGTGCAGGTGCCGACCACACTGCTGGCGCAGGTGGACTCATCTGTAGGCGGCAAGACCGCCATCAACCACCGCGCCGGGAAGAACATGATCGGCGCGTTTTACCAACCGCGTGCGGTGCTGGC
The DNA here is from genome assembly GCA_030428905.1 of Gammaproteobacteria bacterium. GTDB lineage: Bacteria > Pseudomonadota > Gammaproteobacteria > Pseudomonadales > Azotimanducaceae > SYFY01. Next base: position 21,586 of record JAUIED010000013.1, on the reverse strand, counting down.
GGATGTCAGCACGCTTGCCACGTTGCCGGACCGCGAACTGCGCGCCGGGTTGGCGGAGGTGTTGAAGTACGGCGTGATTGCCGATGCGCCGTTCTTTGAGGAGATCGTTTCTAACGCCAGCGCGCTGCTGTGCAGGGAAAGCGATGCCCTGGCTCGGGTCATCCAGCGTTCCTGCGAGCTCAAGGCACAGGTCGTGGCAGAGGATGAGCGGGAGACCGGAAGGCGCGCGATTCTCAATTTCGGGCACACGTTCGGGCACGCCATCGAGCATGAAATGGGCTATGGCGAGCTGCTGCACGGTGAAGCGGTAGCTATCGGTATGGTGATGGCGGCGGATCTGTCCTGGCGGCAGGGACTGCTCGAACAAGGTGAGGCACACCGCATCCTTGCTGCCGTGCAGGCGCTGCAGCTGCCATTTGCGCGCCCGGAGCGCGTCAAACCGGCGTCGCTTCTTGCGGCGTTTCGGATGGACAAGAAAGTGCTGGATGGTACAGTGCGCTTCGTTCTGGCGCGGGCCATTGGGGATGCATTCCTCACCGGCGATATAGACGCCGCCTGCCTCGAAGCAACGTTGAAAACGGACAATCCTGCGGATGGCTGAAGGCGAACACGGATTTCTCGGGCTCACTCACAATCCGTTCACGGATACGGGCGACGCTTTTTTCGAAGGCGCAGACCGCAAGGTGCGCCTGGACCAGCTGCGTCATCTCACGCAATGGTCGCGCGATGTGATGTTGGTGACCGGCCCGCAGGGTGTCGGCAAAACGATGCTCTATCGGCAGCTGTCCAAGACCCTCGAACCCAGGGTGCGCGCCGCGCGCATCAACGGCCTGATGATCAACTCTGCCCCCGACGTGCTTTCGGCCATTGTTCAGGGCTTCGGTGCGCCGGCACCCCAGGACAGCAACCCGCAGAACGTCGCCGGGAACATACTCACTTATGTAATCGGACAGGACCGCCAGGGTCGATTCTGCCTGGTCATGGTGGATGACGCGCACAGGCTGTCGTTTCAGGCGCTCGAAGAGCTGCTGAAACTCGCCAAGTCCTGCCCTGTGCGTCTGCTGCTCTTCGGCGAACCGAGCATCGTCGCCATGGTGGCCAAGAGTGCCGGTCGCCTGGAAGTGGAGTGGCACGAGTCACGGCTCTCCGGATTTTCAACGGAAGACACTCAGGCCTATCTCACCTGGCGTTTCGAAGAGGCACAGTACCGCGACAAGCTGCCGTTTTCCTCGGATCAGCTCGCCAGGCTCGGCAGGGTATCCAGTGGCTTGCCGGGTGAGATCAATCGCATTGCTGGTGAACTCGTAGCACGGCTCGAGTCCGGCGAAGCCCGCGAAGGGCGGCGTTTCCCGATGGCCCACCGTCTGCTGGTTGTTCTGCTGATTGCTCTGGTAGGGGTTGCCTACCTCGTGTTCAGCGACACAGATGCCCGGCGAGAAAAGGCGCGTGATCTGGTTGCCGAGGTAACGGAAATTCCGCTGCCTGGTGTAGAACCTCCGCCCACCGCGGAACCCGGCCCGTCTGACGCAGACGCAGACGCAGACGCAGACGCGGACGCGGACGTTGAAGCTGAAGCGGAGCAGATGGAACGTATCGAAGCTACGCCTGCGATCGACGAATCGGAGTCGGTAGCGCTGCGGGAAACGGCGGCAGACGCCCGGAACAGCGGTCCGCTTGATCCGCCGCCGGCGTCTGTGGAGTTGCCGGTGGAAGAGGAGCAGATCGTTGCTGCACCCGCAGTCGTGGAATCAGCGCCGGCGTCTCTGCCCGCCGCAGGCGAGCTACGTGATGCGTCATGGCTCAGGGCACAGCCTGCCGACTATTACACCCTGCAGCTCGTCTCGGTGAGCAGTGAGGAACGGGTGCGGGCCTTCGTGGATAAGCAACGCAAGCCGTCGGACTTTGCCTGGTACTCGCTGCGCCGAGGTGACAAAACGCTCTACGTGATCACCTATGGTTTGTATGCAACGGTTGAAGAAGCACGCGCTGCCGCGGCGAACTTACCGAAAGAGATTGGCAATCTTGAGCCGTGGATACGACAGTTGAAACTCGTGCAGGAAGCGGCCGGCGGCTGAGGCCGCCGCATACGCAACCGGGTTTCAGGGCAGCTGGCTTGAACCCATCAACCAGCTGTCTACTTCGCGCGCTGCCTCTCGACCTTCATTGATCGCCCGCACCACGAGAGACTGTCCGCGCCTGCAATCACCAGCCGCAAACACCCCCTCCACGCTGGTCGCGTACTTGCCGTACTCCGCCTTGTAGTTGGAGCGCTCATCGTACTCGATACCGAGGGGATCCGACGCACCGTGCTCGGGGCCCAGAAAGCCCATAGCCAGCAGTACGAGATCTGCATCCCAGCGCTTTTCGCTGCCAGGAACATTTTCAAACTTGCCGTTGCGCATCTCCACTTCCACCGTGTTGATGCCGCACACGTTGCCCTGGCCATCATCGATGAAGTCCACCGAGGAGATCGAGTAGATGCGTGGATCGTCGCCGAAACGCTTGGCCGCTTCTTCGTGGCCATAGTCCACGCGGAAAATCTTCGGCCAGGTGGGCCACGGGTTGTTGCCGGCTCGATCTGCTGGCGGCTTTGGAAACAGCTCGAAATTCACCAGGGTTTTGCAACCGTGGCGCAGCGAGGTGCCGATGCAATCGGTGCCGGTGTCGCCGCCGCCGATGACGATGACACGCTTGTCCTTGGCGGAAATGTAGTTGCCGTCCGCGTGCTCACTGTCGAGGTAACTCTTGGTGTTGGCGGTGAGAAACTCCATCGCAAAATGCACGCCGTTGAGCGCGCGTCCCGGGATAGGCAGATCGCGCGGCAGGGTGGCGCCGGTAGCGAAAAGCACCGCGTCGTGGCTCGCACGCAGCTCACGCACATCGACACTGCCGTTCGATCCGTCGCCGATGTTGCAGGAAGCATGAAAGCGAATGCCTTCTGCTTCCATCAACTTTACCCGTCGTTCCACAACGCCGGTCTTCTCCAGCTTCATGTTGGGAATGCCGTACATCAGTAGCCCGCCGATGCGGTCGGCGCGTTCGTAGACGTCCACGGTGTGTCCGGCGCGATTGAGCTGTTGCGCGGCGGCCAGGCCCGCAGGGCCGGAGCCGATGACCGCAACGGATTTGCCGGTGCGCGCATCCGGGGGCTCCGGCACCACCCAACCTTCGGCGAAGCCGCGGTCGATGATGGCCATCTCGATGTTCTTGATGGTCACCGCCGGGTCGGTAATGCCGAGCACGCAGGCGCCTTCGCACGGCGCCGGGCACACACGCCCGGTAAACTCCGGAAAGTTGTTGGTCTTGTGCAGACGGTCGAGCGCATCGCGCCAGTGACCGCGGTACACGAGGTCGTTCCACTCCGGAATTAGGTTGTGAATGGGACAGCCTTCGTTCGACTGGCAGAACGGTACCCCGCAGTCCATGCAGCGTGCACCCTGCGTCGTGAGCCGCGACACATCGTGCTCCGTGTAGATCTCTTCGTAGTCCAGAAGCCTGGCCTCGGCATCGCGGTAGGGTGCCGCGTTGCGGGCGAACTCCATGAATCCTGTTGGCTTTCCCATAGTCTCTGCGAGTCTGTGTTCGTTCGAATGTCAGCCGGCGCTGACCGCGTTCTTGCGCTGCTCCAGCACGCGCTTGTAGTCGGTGGGCATCACCTTCACGAAGTGGCCGACTTCCTGGTTCCAGTTGTCGAGCAGCCGTGCTGCCACGTCGGACCCCGTAAATTTCCGGTGCTGCTCAATCATGTGCTGCACCTCGGCCAGGTCTTCCTCTGCCTCCAGGCGTTCGAGAGCGACCATCTCCATGTTGCAGCGCTCTGCCAAGCGATCCTGTGGGTCCCAGATATAGGCGACGCCGCCGCTCATGCCGGCAGCGAAGTTGCGTCCGGTGGGGCCGAGAATGACGACACGGCCACCGGTCATGTACTCACAGCCGTGATCGCCAACGCCTTCGACCACTGCGTGCGCGCCGCTGTTGCGCACGCAGAAGCGCTCTGCCGCCATACCGCGGAAGTAGCAGTCGCCGCTGGTGGCGCCGTAGAGCACGACGTTGCCGATGAGGATGTTCTCCTCGGCCTTGAACGGGCTGATCTTCGGTGGGTAGATGATGACGCGTCCGCCAGAGAGACCTTTGCCCACGTAGTCGTTGGCGTCACCCTCGACTTCCAGCGTTACGCCTTTTGCAAGCCATGCACCGAAGCTCTGTCCAGCACTGCCGTTGAACTTGAAGTGGATGGTGTCGTCGGGAAGCATCTCCGGACCGACTTCACGGATGATCTTGTTGGAGAGCATGCCGCCAACCACGCGGTTGGTGTTGACGATATTCAGCGTCTTCTCCACCCGGCCCTTGCCGTCGATGGCGGGCTGCGCGAGCTTCATCAGCTCGTTGTCGAGTGCATCCTCAAGCTCGTGATCCTGGCTGTGGACAGCGTAGGAACCCAGAAACTCCTCGGGTTCCGCTGCCGGGGTAAGGATCGCACTGAGATCCAGCCCACGTGCCTTCCAGTGGTCCACAGCCTTGTCCGTGACCAGTGCATCCACGCGGCCGACCATGTCGTTGATGGTGCGGAAGCCGAGCTCGGCCATGATCATGCGTAGCTCTTTGGCCACCATGAAGAAGTAGTTGATCACGTGTTCCGGCGCGCCTGCGAACTTTTTGCGCAGCTCCGGGTCCTGGGTTGCGATGCCTACCGGACACGTGTTCAGGTGGCACTTGCGCATCATGATGCAGCCCATGGCGATGAGCGGTGCGGTCGCAAAACCGAACTCCTCCGCGCCGAGAAGAGCCGCGATGGCAACATCACGGCCGGTCTTGAGCTGGCCGTCGGTCTGCAGCACCACGCGTGAACGCAGGTTGTTCATCACCAGCGTCTGATGCGTTTCAGCGATGCCGAGCTCCCAGGGAACGCCTGCGTGCTTGATGGATGTGAGCGGTGAGGCGCCGGTGCCGCCGGTGTCGCCGGCGATCACCAGATGATCTGCGCGCGCCTTGGTGACCCCAGCCGCGACGGTGCCCACGCCGATCTCCGCGCCCAGCTTTACGCTGATGCGTGCGCGAGGGTTGGCATTTTTCAGGTCGTGGATGAGCTGCGCCATGTCCTCGATGGAGTAGATGTCATGGTGCGGCGGCGGGCTGATCAGGCCGACGCCTGGCGTGGAATGCCGCAACCAGGCGATGTAATCGTCTACCTTGCCGCCAGGCAGCTCGCCACCCTCGCCGGGCTTGGCGCCCTGGATGATCTTGATCTGCAGCTCATCGGCATTGGTCAGGTAGTTGATGGTCACGCCGAAACGTCCGCTGGCCACCTGCTTGATGGCAGAGCGCTTGGAGTCGCCGTTGTCGAGCGGGATGAAACGCTTTGGATCTTCGCCGCCTTCGCCGGTATTGGATTTACCGCCGATACGGTTCATGGCCACAGCCAACGACTCGTGGGCCTCGGCGCTGATGCTGCCGAAGCTCATCGCACCCGTAGCAAACCGCCGCACGATGTCGGCGACAGGCTCTACCTCGTCGATGTCGATGGGGCCGCCGTTGGCGCCGGGCTTGAAGTCCAGCAGACCGCGCAGCATGGCGTGTCGTGTAGTGGTCTCGTTCACATGCCGCGAAAACTGCCAGTACGCCTCTTCGCTGTTCTGGCGCACGGCGTTCTGCAGGCTGCCGATGGCCTCCGGATCCCACATGTGTGTGTCGCCATGACGACGCCAGTGGAAGTCGCCCGGGTTCGGCAGCACGGCGATGTTGCGATCATCGCGGCTGGGGAATCCCCGCGCGTGGCGGCGTTGCATTTCCTCTGCCAGCACTTCGAGGCCCGCACCCTGCACGCGGCTGGCCGTGCCTACGAAGGCGCGGCTGACCACGTCGTCAGCCAGGCCGACGATCTCGAAGATCTGCGCGCCTTTGTATGACTGCAAAGTGGAGATGCCCATCTTGGCCATCACTTTCATGATGCCTTTCGCTACCGCTTTACGGTAGGCAACGAGCACATCCTCGTCGCTTTCGATGTGCTCGGCATCGTCCAGGTAACCGTTGCGTCGCGCATCCCACAGGGCTTCAAAGGCCAGGTAGGGGTTGATGGCATCGGCGCCGTAGCCCACGAGCAAACAGTGATGGTGCACTTCCCGCGCTTCGCCGGTTTCCAGTACCAGGCCGATCTGTGTTCGGGTGTGCTCGGCAACCAGGTGGTGGTGCACGGTGCCAACCGCCAGCAGGGCGCTGATGGGTATGCGCTGCGCGTTCACCGCCCTGTCGGAGAGCACCAGCAGGCTATAGCCCTCTTTTATTGCAGCGCTTGCCTCATTGCTGATGCGGTCGAGGGCCTGCTCCAGGCCTTGTTTGCCGCCGCCAGCTTCGTAGGTGATGTCGATCGTCTTCGAGCGCCAGCCGCGGTAGTCCATGTGCTTGAGCGTGGCGAGCTCGGCATTGGAGAGTATCGGGTGCGGAATGCGCAGACGGTGCGCGTGCTGCTCGGTGGTTTCGAGCAGGTTGCCTTCCGGGCCGATGTAGCACTCCAGCGCCATGATTACCTCCTCGCGGATGGAGTCGATGGCGGGGTTGGTGACCTGTGCGAAACGTTGCTTGAAGTAGTCGTAGAGCATGCGCGGCTTTTCGCTCATCACCGCCAGTGCCGCGTCGTTGCCCATCGAGCCGAGCGGGTCGCGCAGCTCCTTGACCATGGGCAGCAGCATGAATTGCAGCGACTCCACGGTGTAACCGAATACCTGCATGCGCCGCGTCAGCGTATCGCGCTCGAGCCCTTCGCCCACGACGATGGGAATCTCGGCAAGGTCCAGACGCTGGTTGGCCAGCCACTCGCCGTAGGGGCGGCGTGTGGCGAAGTCGTGCTTGAGCTCCTCGTCAGGGATCATGCGCCCCTGCTCGAAGTCGATGAGGAACATGCGGCCAGGCTGCAGGCGGCCTTTCTCGATGACGATGGCCGGATCTACCGGCAGCACGCCCACCTCTGAGGCCATGATGCAGCGGTCGTCGCTGGTAATGTAGTAGCGGCTCGGGCGCAGACCGTTACGGTCGAGTACCGCGCCGATGTAGTCGCCATCGGTGAAAGCGATGGAAGCGGGGCCGTCCCAGGGTTCCATCAGGCACGAGTGGTACTCATAAAACGCCTTCTTGTCCTCAGGCATGGTCGCGTGCTGCTGCCAGGCCTCAGGGATCATCATCATCACCGCTTCCTGCAGCTTGCGGCCGTTCATGAGCAGAAACTCGAGCACGTTATCGAAGCTGTTGGAGTCGGAGCCGTGCGGTTGTACTACCGGGAAGAGCTTGCCCAGATCGTCGCCGAAGACGCTGTTGGTGATACCACCTTCGCGGGAGTTCATGGAGTTGACGTTGCCGAGCAGCGTGTTGATCTCGCCGTTGTGGCTCATGAAACGGTTCGGCTGCGCGCGGTCCCACGACGGGAAGGTGTTGGTGCTGAAACGCGAGTGCACCATGGCCAGGTGGGTCTCGTAGTCGTCCGCCTGCAGGTCCGGGAAGAAATGGAATACCTGGTGGGGGGTCAGCATGCCCTTGTACACGATGACCTTGCTCGATAGAGAGCAGGCAAAGTACAGAGAGGACTCGGTGAGCGCCTCATCACCGCGTATACGATGGGTCGAACTCTTGCGAATGAGGTAGAGCTTGCGCTCGAGCGCATCGCCCGTGATGCCGTTGGCGGCGATGAAAAGCTGGCGGATGTAAGGCATGGCTGCACGTGCGGCCTTGCCGATGTCTGCACCGTCTGGATCCACCGGCAGGTCGCGCCAGCCGATCAGGGTTTGTCCCGCGGCGGCGATCTCTTCTTCGATGATGGTCTCGCAGCGGTGTCGTTCCACAGCGCCGTTGGGCAGGAAGATGTTGCCCACGCCATAGCTGCCGGGCTCCGGCAGGTCGGCTTCGAATTCGGCCCGCGCGACGCGTCTGAGAAAGCCGTGCGGCAGGGCGGTGAGCACGCCAGCGCCATCGCCGGTGTTCTTTTCGTAGCCCACCCCACCACGATGATTCATGCAGCGGTTCATGTGCTCCGCATCGCGCAGGATCTGATTGCTGGCCACGCCCTTGATATGGCAAACGAAACCGACGCCGCAGCTGTCGTGCTCGTTGGCTGGATCGTAGAGACCTTTGGCGGCCGGCAGGCCGTGTCTTTTATTCTGTGCCATATCTGCTTCGTGCTCTTCGTCTGCGTTGTACTGCGAAGCACCCGATGTGCGGCTTGCACTTTTTCGGGCGCGAAAAACACCCGCCTGCCGCGTCGCGGTAAGCGTGGGTGTCTCCTCAACGGTCGGAAGGCGTCTTGCCTTGCCTTTCAGTTCAATCAGTTAACTGGCCTAACCAGGCCGGGGCGCGGGCCCATCCATGCAATGGCCCTTCGGGACCGTGCCGGTGAAATCGCAACCCCCTGTTATTATTATGGTTTTCTGCTGTCAGGGGGCGGTTTCTACGACCGCGCGGAAGCGAAACATCTCAAAAATGACGCAGCGAATCAAGTAGACGCCCGGTACCAGTAGGTGTAGAGCCCGGTGAACCCTAACGACGCATAGAGCGCGCTTGCCGGTGAGTTGTCTGTGACGACCTGCAGGTAGGCATGTCGAGCCCCGCGGGCGCTACCCCAGGCCAGCAGATCTTCCACGACCTGGCGACCGAGGCCGCGGCCGCGCAGCGTCGGCTCGATGATGACATCGAACAGACCCACGAGTTCGTGCTCTAACACGGCGAGGCCGCAGGCGGCTGGTTTGTCGTCGTGCAGGATCAGGGCAAAGGCACAAGGCTGGCTGATGTTGCTCAGTACCAGCTCATGCAGCCGCGCAGCGGTTTGCGGCATGCCGGTGAGTGCTGCGTAAGCGGTAAGCCAGGCCTGTTTAGCGACGAATGCCACGCGCGGTGCACAGCCGGCACCCCCGAGCGGCCTGCACAGCACCTGGGCTTGTTCCAGGCGTTGATAGCTGCGGGCTTCCAGAAGCGCGTCCAGTTCAGCGTGGTCGGCAAGCGTTGTCAGGCGAAACACCGTCCGCAAGCGCGCCCTGGCGTACTCGGCCTCGCAGTAACGCACTTTCTCGACCAGGGGCAGCGTCGAGGGGTGCAGCGGCACGACGCTGTTGGCGCGTTTGGTGAAGCCGCGATTGAAGCGCAGGAGCCAGCCGTCGAACAGATGTTGCTGCAGAGCTGGCCAGGCGTTCAATGACGCCTCCTCGACGCGGTGCGCCAGAGGCGTCTCAGCGGGCTGTATCATGTCGGCATCCATGGGCGGAGCATATCCAAACGATGAGCAGCCGGGCGGCGTTTCCTTGTGTGGTGCATGTATTGTTGCAGGATGCGGCGGGGCAGATGTGCCTGTTCCGCCGCGCCGGTACCGGCTTCATGGACGGCTGGTGGGGGCCGCCGGGTGGTCATCTGGAGGCGGGCGAGGGCGTGGCCGAAGCGGCCGCGCGTGAATGTGCCGAAGAAACCGGTGTGCAACCGCAAGATCTGCAGCCCCTGGCGGTTCTGCCCTACCGCAGCGGCCGCCATCAGGGTGTCAACTTCGTATTCGGCGCCTGCGCCTGGGCCGGCGAGCCGGCGCCGCAGCCGGAGATGTTCGATGCCATGCGCTGGGTGCAGCCTCAGGATCTGCCCGAACGCACCGTGCCGTGGCTTGCCGATGTGGTGGATTTGATGGCATCGGAACAATGGTTCCGGGAGCTGCGTTACTGACAGGCAGCGACCGATGCGCCTAAAATGCGCGCCGCATAAATCAGCTCAGGTGAGGGAAGTATGAAGCAACCAGTTCGGGTAACCGTCACGGGCGCCGCCGGCCAGATCGGCTACGCGCTGCTGTTCCGCATTGCGAGCGGCGAGCTCCTCGGCAAGGACCAACCCGTTATTCTGCAGCTCCTGGAGATCACCCCGGCGCTCGACGCCCTCAAGGGTGTGGCCATGGAGCTCGACGACTGTGCCTTTCCGCTGCTGGCGGGCATGGTGCAGACGGACGATCCGAACGTGGCCTTCAAAGATACGAACTACGCGCTGCTGGTCGGCTCGCGGCCGCGCAGCAAGGGCATGGAGCGTAAGGACCTGCTGGAAGCCAACGCGGCGATTTTCTCCGTGCAGGGCAAGGCGCTGAACGACAACGCGGCGCGGGATGTGAAGGTGCTCGTGGTGGGTAACCCGGCAAACACCAACTGCCTGATCGCCCAGCGCAACGCGCCGGACCTCGATCCGCGCAACTTCACCGCCATGACACGGCTGGACCACAACCGCGCCATGGCGCAGCTTGCGGAAAAGACCGGCAAGCACTCCACTGACGTGTCTGGGCTGTGCATCTGGGGCAACCACTCGGCCACCCAGTACCCGGACCTGCACCACGCCACGGTCGACGGTAAGGCGGCGCTGGATCTGGTGGACGGTGGCTGGTACGCCGACACCTTCATCCCCACCGTGCAGCAACGCGGTGCCGCCATCATCGAGGCGCGAGGCGCGTCGAGTGCAGCATCCGCCGCCAACGCCGCCATCGACCACATGCGCGATTGGGCGTTGGGCAGCAATGCGCGCTTGAGCATGGGTGTGTACTCGGATGGGAGCTACGGCATTGCTGAAGGGCTCATCTACTCTTTCCCGGTGACCTGCAGCGGTGGCGACTGGCAGATTGTCCAGGGTCTGGACATCAACGATTTCAGCCGGGAAAAGATGGCCGCTACAGAAGCAGAGCTGGCGGAAGAACGCGACGCGGTCTCCCACCTTCTTCCCTGATTTCGGGTTACCTGCCCTGAAAGTCGGGTGTTCGCTTCTCAGCGAACGCCCGACGGCCTTCCGCTCCGTCTTTGCTGTTGCGCACCGTCAGTAGGGTGTTCCTGCTGATCGCGCCGGCTTCGGCTGGGCTGCAGTTGAGCGTGGCGAGCACGAACTCTTTCAGCGTGCTGGTCACCAGCGGTGCTGAGCGCTCCAGTATCCGCGCCATGGCGAGGCTTGCCTCCAGCTCCGTGCCGGCCGGCACCACGCGGTTGACCATGCCGACCTCATAGGCGCGCTGCGCCGGCATGTCTTCGCCGAGCAGCATGAACTCCATGGCGACTTTGTGCGGGATACGCGCAGCGGCGCTGGCGATGAGGCCGCCGGTAAAACCCAGTTGCGCCTCCGGGTACTTGAACACCGTGGTTTCCGACGCCACCACCAGGTCGCACATCTGCACGATGCAGTAGGCGCCGCCGATGCACCAGCCGTGCACTGCGGCAATGACGGGCTTGCTGAGGTATGCGCCGACGCTCGGCACACCCTGCCACATCTCCGTAGGCGGGTCTTTGATGTCCGCGCCCACGGAAAAGGCCCGCTCACCGGCGGCGTGGATGACAGCGACGCGCTCATCACTGTCTTCGAAGCGCTCATAAGCGGCCTGCAGTTCGACGATGACCGCCTCGTTCAGCGCGTTCATCTTGTCCGGCCGATTGATGGTAATGACAGCCGTGCGGCCGTCGACTTCGTAGGTGACCGCACTCATGAGGATCGCTCCAGCCAGGCGTTGAAGCGTGCATCGCGTTTCTCGTGAAACGCGCTCACGCCCTCGCGTGCATCGGGGTGGTGGTCGGATATGGCCGTTTTTGCGGCGATGTCGTCGAGCGCCTGCGCCCAGCTCAGCTCGGCGGCGTTGTATACCGTGCGCTTCAACAGGCGCATGGACACCTGCGGCCCGTCGGCAAGCTCGGCGGCGAACGCCTGCGCACGTGCGGCGAGCTCCGCGGCGGGCACCACTTCGTTGACGAGGTTGAGCGCCAGCGCTTCCTCGGCGCCGACGATCTTCTTCTTCAGCAGAAACTCCAGCGCCCGCGACACACCCATCTGCTGCACCAGCAGGTACTGGCCGCCTTCGTCGGGCAGAAGCCCAAAACGCAGGGTGGCGCTGCCTATTCGCGCCGTATCGGCCATCAGACGAAAGTCGCAGGAAAGCGCCAGGGAAAAGCCGGTTTGAATGGCCACGCCGTTGATCGCAGCGATGGTGATCTTGTCGACGTTGCGCACAGCGGTATTGAGCGCTTGTGAGATGGTGCGCAGCCCGTTGTAGGTGCCGAGCGCGTTGTCGTGGCCAGGCGGTATGGCCGGCACCAGAGGCTCGCCGTCGAGCTTTGCGCCCTTGTAGGCTTTCAGATCGTCGCCGGCGCAGAACGCTCGCCCCTGGCCGGTAAACACAAGCACACGCACGTCGTTGTTCATCTGCGCCTGGGTGACCGCCTCAATGAGGTCGCGCTTGATCGCCGTGGTCATACCATTCAGGCGCTCCGGCGAATTGAACTCGAACCAGGCGATGCCAGGCTCACGGATGTCGAGCTGAAAGCCCGTGAAGTTACCTGTTTTCACTGTCATCCCCCCATGAACATCTTCCACGTATCGAGATCGTTCACACGCATGTAGGTGTTGATCTGCTTGGTCTCACCCATGGTGAGGTTGGGCACGTGGGAGTAGTTGTGGCCGGGCAGCAGCAGGGTGTCGTCCGGCAGCTCGGCCAGCTTCCGAATGGAGTGGTACATGGCCTCGGAGTCCGAGCCGGGCAGGTCTACGCGGCCACAGCCGGTAATGAACAACGTGTCGCCGGACACCAATGTACGTTTCACGCGGAAGCACTGCGATCCCGGCGTGTGACCTGGGGTGTGCAGGAACTCTACCGGCACGTCACCGATGTCGAGCTTGTCGCCGGAGCGCACGCGCACCAGGTCAGAGTCGGACAGGCCGGTGACTTTCTTCACGCCGTCTGCTTCGTCTTCGTGTGCGTAGACCTTCACGCCGCGCTTCCCGATCAGCTCTGCCACGCCCTCGATGTCATGGCCGCCGAAAGAACCGCCGCAGTGATCAGGGTGGTAGTGGGTGACCAGTGCGGCAGTGAGTTTGTAGCCACGCTCATCGATGTGGGCGAGCAGGGAATCGATGTCCCAGGCCGGGTCGATGATGGCCACTTCGCGGGTCTCGCGGCTGCCGAGGAGGTAGGTGAAGTTCTGCATGGGGCCGATCTCGATCTGCTCGATGATCAGCTCCTTTTCGTATTCTGTGGTGCTCATGGCGGGTCCGTCGTTGCTTGCGCTCAACACTACCACAGCAACATCAACGGACCTCCAGTAAGGTGATTTCACTGCTGCTGCCCAGGCGCAGAACGGGACCCCACACACCGGTGCCAGGGCTCACGTACAACTGCATGGTGCCGATGTGATGAAGACCCAGGATGCGCGGAAAGTAACGGCGCACGAGCAGATTGAAGGGCACGATCTGGCCGTTGTGGGTGTGACCGCACAGCATCAGATGCGCGCCCCAGGCGGCGGCGTCTTCGGCGCCGTCGGGGCGGTGGTAGAGCAGGATGCGGAGCTTTTCGGGCAAAGCGGCTAGTTCCGGCAAGCGCTTTGCTACTTGCGCCTTGCTCTCGGCGTCATCGATGCCGACGAACTGGATGTCGCCGTGCACCGCGCTTGCGTTACGCAGCACCTCCACGCCGAGGTTTTCGAGACGCGCGCAGATGTCGTCCACATCCACGTAGCGTTCGTGGTTGCCGATAATGAACAGCACCGGCATGTCGAGGGAGGCGAGCGGTGCCAGATCCGCAACCGGAATCTCCTTGAAATCGACGATGTCGCCGGTGAGCACCACGTAGTCGGGCGAGGCCGCCTGTAGCCGGCGCACCACGCGGCGCAGTTGCCGCGGGTGCAGGGAGCCGATGTGCAGGTCGCTGACCTGTGCGATTGTCGTCGGGCTGCGTGCCAAGCCCGTGAGTATTTCCACGGATCGTATGCGGATATGCAGCGCGTTCCAACAGGCGTACAGCGCGGTGGCGCATACGAGCACCAGTAGTGTGCGACCTGCGGAGGCTGTAGGCAGGGGCACGATAGCGTTGACCACCTCGAAAACGATGACCGGCGTCCATGCCATGAAGCAGATACCGAGAAAGGTCAGGCTGTAACGCGAGCAGGCACGGGTGAACCGGGAGGGTGCGAGTTCTACCCAGATACGTATCAGGATCGGCGCGCAGAACACCATGGCCAGGGGTGTGGTGAGGTGTACATCGGGAAGCAGCAGATGTGCGATACGTGCGGCTGGATAAACCAGCAGAGCCACATATACGGTGAAAAACGCGGCGCCACCCAGAATCCAGCTGGCGCGTCGGGCGACGCGGCTGCTCATAATTCCGGCGCCGCTACCAGACACTGTGCGCCTGCCTCGGCGCGGCAGTGCAGCCCGGAAAGGGCCGCCCGCGGCACGAAACAGGCCTGCTCGCCGGCGAGGGTCAGCGGGCCAACCCGGGCGCTGCCGCCCACGGCCATGCACACCGCATAGGGAACATGTGGCGGCAGGGTGAACGCGCCTGCCTTGGATGATGCCCGCCACACGTTGAAGTCTTCGAAACGGGCAATGCGCTCGATGCCGGGCAGCACAGCCTCGAACTGCGGCGCTGCCGGTGGGTCCAGGTGCATGCGGGCGATGGCGCGTTCGCTGTCCCAGTGGTTCTGGGTCTGCACCTGTTGTGCAAAGGAGACGATCAGGCGTTCGTAGGTTTGCGTCTGAAACTCCACCACGCGCACGCCGTGTTGCAGCGAGTGTGGCGTCCAGGTGGGCACGCAGATCACCTCGCCCACCTCGAGCGCGCGCAGGTGGGTAAAGCTGTTCATGTCCCGGCGCAGGGCTTCCTCGTCGGCGTGCAGATCCTCGCCCCGCTCATCGATGCGTCGCCGCACGGATTCGTATGCGCGCACGGCGTCCAGGTAGGCGGCGCGGAACGCTGTGTCGGAGGCGAACTGCCGGCGCCTGTCCTGGTCCATGCCGAAGCGGATGGCGCCTCCGGATGCGCCGTGGATGGCGGTGACGATGTATACCTCGCGCTTTTCTTCGTGCACCTCGAAGTAGAGGTCGCCCAGCACCTCCTCAGGTTTGGGGTCAAGGATTTTTAGCAGCAGCACGGCCTGGTTTGCGCAGGTGGCCGATGGGTCGGCAGCAAGGTAGGCGGACAACGGCAGGCGTTCGCCCGTTGGCGTTACGGCGAGGCTTTCGCCACGCGCCTCCATGCCGGTGAACCAGATCTCCCGGCCCCAGGGCTTGGCGATGTCCACGCTTTCCAGTCGTGCGGGTTGTGTCAGGTCGATGTTCACGCCGGCATTTTCCGATATGTGTCCGAATCCGGCCAGCACACCGTTGGGTGGGTGGCGTACATTACCGATATGGAAACACAACCGCTGCCGCCGCCCGAGGTCTGCGAGCGCGCCTACAAGGCGCGGGACCCTCGCTTCGATGGCCGTTTTTTCGTCGGCGTACTGACCACAGGCATCTTCTGCCGCCCGATCTGCCCGGTGCGATCACCGGCTGTGGAGAATGTCCGTTTTTTTGTTACGGCAGCAGCGGCGCAGGATGCCGGCTACCGGCCATGCAGGCGCTGCAAGCCGGAAACCGCGCGACGTCTGCCAGAGTGGAGCGTGGGCAGCGAAACCGTGGTGCGGGCGTTGCGCCTGATCGATGCGGGCTTTTTGAACGAGCACGGCACCGAGGCACTGGCCGCCGCACTCGGCATCAGCGGCCGACAGCTCGCTCGGCTGTTTCGCCAGCACCTGGACACTACGCCCCTGAGCCTTGCGCGCATGCAGCGCCTGCAGCTTGCCCGCCGGCTCATGGACGGCTCCACCCTCAAGCTCACGGACGTTGCGGCGCATGCGGGGTTCGGCAGCGTGCGGCGGTTCAATGACGAGTTCCGCCGTGTATTCAAAGCGCCGCCCAGTGTCATACGAGGCCGTACCGTCGTCGTTGACCCCGTGGTGGCGCTGACGCTGCCTATTCGACCGCCTTACAACGTGGATTGGGTGACGACGTTTCTCGCCAAGCGCGCGCTGCCGGGTGTCGAGGAAGTGGACGCTGGAACCTACCGGCGCGCGGTACGGCTGCAGAACGGTGGCGTCGGTTGGCTGAACGCCAGCCTCGCGGGCGATGCATTGCACCTGTCGATGCCGGCCGACACTGCAGAGCCTGCCAGCAGCCTGGTGCCGCGTGTGCGCAGGGTGTTCGACCTGGATGCGGACGGTGCGGTGATTCAGGAACACCTGCAGGCGGATGGCTGCCTGGGGGCGTGGGCGGCGCGCTGCCCCGGCATCCGTGTGCCGGGCGCCTGGGACGGCTTCGAGACCGCCGTGCGTGCGGTGTTGGGGCAGCAGGTCAGCGTTGAGCGGGCACGCCGGCTGGCAGTGGAGATGGTTGGTCGCTATGGCGGTGGCGCCTTTCCCAGCCCGCAGGCGCTGGCGGACGCCGACGTGGCGGAGATTGGCATGCCTGGCGCCCGAGGCGCAGCCGTGCGGGCGCTGGCGCAAGCGGTGCTCGACGGGCGCCTGGTGCTCGACGAGTTTCAGGACCACGAAGCGCTGACGCAGGCGCTTTTCGCTCTGCGGGGCATCGGCCCGTGGACGGCGGGCTACATCGCCATGCGCGTGGTAAAGCATCCCGATGCGTTTTTGCCGGAAGATTGGGTTGTGAAGAAAGTACTCAACGCCACTCCCCGGCAAGCTGAGCAGCGCTCGCTTGCGTGGCGCCCCTGGCGCGCCTACGCCCTGATGCTCATCTGGTGGGCATCGCAAAACGGAGACCCCTGATGCGCTACAGATACCTGGATACCCCCATAGGCTCACTGATGCTGGCCGGAGCCGCCGATCTGCTGCAGATCATCGGCTTTCCGGAAGGCGGCAAGGCCAGGCGGGCAGCGGCTGACTGGCGCCACGATGCGGATGCGTTCGACGCGGCAGCAGTTCAGCTCGATGAGTACTTTCGCGGCGACCGGCGGGCCTTCGACGTGCCGTTGGATCTGGTGGGTACGGACTTTCAGCGGCAGGTCTGGCAGGCGCTGCGCGACATTCCGTATGGAGAGACCTGCAGCTATAAAGACATTGCCGAGGCCATTGATCGGCCGAAAGCCATGCGTGCCGTCGGTGCCGCCAACGGCAGTAATCCCATCCCGATCATCGTGCCTTGCCATCGGGTGATCGGTGCCTCCGGTAAGCTCACTGGTTTTGGCGGCGGCCTGCCGACCAAGGCATATCTGTTGGATCTGGAGCAGGGGCGTGAAGCGTTGTTTTGAGTAACCGATCAGTTACTAGGCTAATGATTGGCGCTATATCAGAGGGTTATGAGTAACTAACTAGATGGTTACTTAGGTCTGGCGCTCTTGTAACTATACGGTTACCATCCGCGGATGGATCAGCCGTCCGACAGCCAGCAGCGACTCATTGACGCCGCCGCCGAAATCTTCGCCCGACAGGGCTATTACGGTGCCGGGGTGGACCGTATTGCTGAGCGTGCCGGCGTGAACAAGCGGATGATCTACCACTACTTCGGCGACAAAGCCGGCCTGTTGCGGGCTGTGGTTGCCGAGCGGTTGTCCTCCTGGAACGGCGACACGCTCTCCGAGGAAGCGGCGCTCCTCCTGTTGGCAGAGGCGGAGTACCTGCGCAACGGTGGCGAGGTGGTCGCGGCAAGCACCCGTCGCGCTGCACTCGCCGAGCGCTGGAGCGGCGTGCATGCCGGGGTAGTCATGGCAACGCTCGGCAGCCGCCTGCTGCCACTGTTGCTGCCTCACCTCAAACAGCTTCTGGAGATTGGCGAACTGCATGAAGACCTTCCGGAGCAGGTGCGCGCGGCGCTCCTTCGATCGGCGGAGAAGCGCCGGGTGACGCTCAAAGCAGATACCCTCGGTGGACGCTGAGCATCTTGCACGGTTGCCCGCCTGTCGGCGGAACGGGTAGCATCCCCGCCGATTCGTTGCCCCACCCCACCATGAACAGCCTGCTTGCAGACAGCGTCAAGAGCATCGACCACGTGGCCATCGCCGTGCACGACCTGGAAGAAGCCATTGCCTCGTACGAGAGGATGGGATTTTCGGTAGCAGAGCGAATCGACGCCCGCGGCTCGGCCAGCGGCATGATCTCCGCGGTCCTTGTTGCCGGGCCGGTGAAGTTCGTACTCCTGCAGGGTACGGAGGAAGCATCGCAGGTGTCGCGCTTCGTCCGCGAGTTCGGCCCGGGTCCTCAGCACATCGCGCTCGCGGTCGAAGATTGCGAAGCGGTATGTGCGGATCTCGAAGCGCGGGGATTGGAGTTCAACACCTCGCTGATCGCCGGTCCTGAGCTCACCCAACGGTTCAGCGCGCGCTGCCCCAACTCCGGGGTGATGTTCGAGTTCATCGAGCGCCGCGAGGGCCAACAGGGATTTTCTCGCGACAGCGTCAAGAGCCTGTTCAGAGAGCTGGAATCGAAAAGCCTGTTTTAGGAAACGCACCAATGCCCATAGTGACCATTCAACAGTCGCCGCGAAGCGTGGAAATGAAGCGGCAGCTGGCGCGGCAGATCACCGATGCTTTCATCGAGTGTTACGGCCTGCCGCCGGAAGCGGTGCAGATCTTCTTCGACGAAACCTCTCACGAAAACTGGGCCAAAGGCGGCGTGCTGGCCGTCGACCGGGAAAAAGAGCAGTAACACGGCGGTGATGCTCAGCGCGGAAGAAACAGCGCTCCTGCCGAGCGATGCGGATGTGGCGTTCTACCGTGAGCACGGCTGGTATGTGAGCGAGAAGCTGCTGACCGATGCAGAGGTAGACCTGCTGACAGCCGCAAGTGAGCGGTATTACGCCAGCGGGCCGGATCGGGCGCTGCCGCACCATCCGCAAACGCTCGCCTACTGGCGGCAAGCACACGGTGACGTGCAGCGGCACAACGACTACATCGCCTACGAAAGCGCCGACATCGGCCGCGTGCTCAGCAAGCCGCTCATCGGCGCGGTGGCGGCTCGGCTTGCAGGTGCCGCAGTCATTCGCATGTTTCAAAGCACGCTGATCTACAAGCCGGCGGTGGCGGACGAGCCGAGCAACATCGTGCCCTGGCATTTCGACAAGCATTACTGGGTAACATGCACCTCAACGGAGATGCTCACGGCCTTCATACCCTTTCACGATTGTCACGCGGTCAACGGTACGCTGGTAGCCGTGGACGGCAGCCATCGGTGGCAGGAGCTGCCCCACGATGACAGTGTGCACCGGCACTTCGCTGACCGTGACGCGGCTGAGCTCGAAGCGTTGCTCGAGTGCAATGCGCAGCATAACGGCTGCGAAGTGCGCAAGATGGTGCTCGACATTCCCAAAGGCCACATGAGTTTCCATCACTGCATGCTCTACCACGGCAGTGGCGCCAACCTTTCCGAGACCCCGCGGCGCGCCATTTCTCTGCATCTGCAGCCCGGAGACAACCGCTGGCAGGCGAGCTACGATGCGAATGGAAACCTGCGCACCTACAACCACGACACGCTTGTTAAACGCGCCCCCCAGGGCGCGCCGGACTACGCTGACCCGGAGTTCTGTCCCGTACTCTGGCCGCAGCGGTGAACGAGTTAAGGTTGCATGACGCGCTGCACGACCCGGCGCTTACCTCCATGACCTTTCTCAACGAGATCTGCATCCGCTACCCGGATGCCATCTCCTTCGCACCTGGCCGGCCGTTGGAAGACGCCTTCGATACGACGCTGCTCACGCGATACACCGAGCGTTACGTGCAGTATCTGTGCGAAGAGCTGCAGCTCGACAATGCGCAGGCCGCGCGTCTGCTTCTGCAGTACGGTAACACCAGCGGCATCATTCAGCCTCTCATCGCCGAGCATCTGCGCCTCGATGAAGGCATTGTTGCGGCAGAGGAAGATATTGTGGTCACCGTCGGTGCACAGGAGGCCATGTTCATCACTCTGCGCGCTATGTGTGCAGGCCCTGAGGATGCGCTTCTCGTGCCGGAACCAGCGTACGTGGGCATCGTTGGCGCTGCCAAACTGCTTGGCGTACCTATCGTTCCTGTGGCGGAGGAGCCGGGCGGGCTGACGGTGCAAGCGGTGGAAACTGCGTACCACCAGGCGCGTGCACGCGGTCTGAAGCCGGTGCTCTGTTACCTGGTGCCGAGCTATTCGAACCCCGCAGGTGTCAGTCTGACGGCCGCCCAACGACGGGAAGTTCTGGCATTCGCCGCGCGCTTTGGACTGTTTGTCATGGAAGACAACCCGTATGGTTTGTTCGCACGTCGACCCAACGCACCTGAACCAACCATGAAGTCTCTCGACGCCGATGGCCGGGTGATCTACATCGGCTCCTTTGCCAAGAGCGGTTTTCCGGGTGCGCGTGTGGGTTATGTAGTGGCCGGCCAGAAGACCGAGGGCGGCCGTTCCCTGGCGGATGCACTTGCCGCGGTGAAGAGCATGATCACCGTCAACACGCCCCCGGTAGCCCAGGCGATGATCGGCGGCATGCTGCTGGAGTGTGGTTGCAACCTCAAAGCCCGCAACGAGCACAATGTGCAGCGCTACAGCGACAATCTCGACGCGCTGCAAAGCGCGCTCGAGGGCGCCTTTCCTTCGCACAGGGCGGCAGAACATGGGGTTACCTGGAACACACCGGATGGCGGCTTTTTCACGGTGGTGAAGGTGCCGTTCGCCGCGGATGAAGCAACGCTCGATCGCTGCGCCAGGGACCACGGCGTTTTGTGGTCGCCCATGCGGCACTTCTACACTGGGACGGGCGGCGAGCAGGCCATACGATTGTCGTCGAGCTTGTTGTCACCTGCAGACATCTCGGAAGGCATCAGCCGCTTCGCCCGGTTCGTCCAGCAGGAGTCTCACGCGGCCAGGCGCGCAAACACCTCAAAGTAATCCGGAAAGGTCTTGCCCACGCAGGCTGGATCGCGAATCGTCACCGGCACACCGCCAAGAGCGGCCAGTGAAAAGCACATGGCCATGCGGTGATCGCCGTAGGTATCGATCTCGGCGCTTTGCAGTTGCTCGGGGGGCGTTACGCTCAGGCTGTCTGCGCCTTCTTCGACCACCGCTCCGAGCTTGCGCAACTCGGTCGCCATGGCACTGAGGCGGTCAGTCTCCTTTACGCGCCAGTTGGCGATATTGCGAATTGTGGTGGTGCCCTCGGCAAACAATGCCAGCACGGCGACGGTCATCGCCGCGTCCGGAATGTGGTTCAAATCCACATCGATTCCGCGCAGCGGTGCAGGCCCCACGCTGATGGAGCTGTCCAGCACGCTTACGTGTGCGCCCATCTGTTTGAGCACCTCCACGAAACGTACGTCGCCCTGCACGCTTTGCGCGCCGATGCCGCGCACGGTGATACCGCCGCCGCGGATCGCACCGGCGGCAAGAAAATAGGAGGCCGAAGATGCATCGCCCTCCACGAGGAAGCGTCCGGGTGATGAGTAGGGCGTGGGCTCGATGCGGAAATCATCGTAATCGCTGTGCTGCACCTCCACACCGAACCGGGCCATCAGCGACAGCGTGATGTCGATGTACGGCTTCGACGTGAGCTCGGTTGTCAGGTGCACGCGTACGGGCGACCGCGCCAGCGGTGCGGCCATGAGCAGCGAGGTGAGAAACTGGCTTGAGACGTCGCCGCGGATGCGGGTTTCGCCACCCGTGAGCCCATTGGCCTGGATGCGGATTGGCGGGAATCCGGTGTTTCTGAGGTAGCTGATGTGCGCGCCAAGCGGTACAAGCGCATCCACGAGATCACCCACAGGGCGCTCGCGCATACGCTCGATTCCGTCCAACACGAAGGTGCCGTGGCCTGTGCACAGGGCCGCCGC
>JAUIED010000188.1 GCA_030428905.1 Gammaproteobacteria bacterium | reverse complement strand
GTACACCCGCGACGCCGCGCTAGCGCAGGCTGAGCGCGCCGGCGATGCGGCGGCCGCGCTGCCGCCGAGCGAAGCCCGTGAGGCGCTGCTCAACCTCAACCAATACTGTATCGGCCGCCTCATCTAGTGCTCTGCGCCAGGCACCTCTTTCCAGCAGCAGCGGTGCTGACCGCGGCGCTGTCATGCGCCACCGGCCACGCCGACACCTTCAGCGGTTTTCAACACTGCGTGATCGAAGGCTCCGGCGGTGCCGTCAGGCGGTATGCCGACTGCGCCACGCTGACGCGGCCGGAGAACCCGAAAGATACGCGCAGCCAGCCCATCGAACTCACCGTGGCCCGGGCAAAGGCTCCGGCAGCGCAACAGGTGAACGATGCGCTGGTGGTCATCAATGGCGGTCCCGGCGGCTCGTCCATCGAGCTGCTGGCCGATCTCTGGCAGGCGTTTGCGGCATTGGGCACCGAGCGGGACGTGCTGGCCATGGACCAGCGCGGCACCGGCCGCTCCAACCGGCTCGCCTGCCCGCAACTCATGGCGGACGGCCCGGAGGCGATAGACGAGGCGTTCATCGACAAGGCGGTGGACGACTGCCTGACGAGCCTCGACGCTGATACCCGCTTCTATACCACCAGTGTGGCAGTGCAGGATCTGGAGGCCCTCCGCGTTGCCCTGGGCTACGAGCGCCTGACGATTTACGGCGTGTCCTACGGAACGCGGGTCGCGCAGCACTATCTGCGCCGCTACCCAGACCGGGTGCGCGCCGTCATCCTGGACGGGGTCGTTCCGCCGGATGAGCCGCTGGTGGCACCGGTGGTACGGCACAGCGACAATGCACTGAACACATTGATCGATCGCTGCGCCGAGCAACCCGAATGTTCCGGTGCTCTGGGCGACGTCCGCGCGCAGCTCGCCGCGGTGCGGGCTTATTTCGACACCCAGGAACGTGTGTCGGTGCGTTTCGCCCATCCCATCACCGCCGCACCGGCAGACTACGAGGTGACCTACGAACACTTTGCCAGCCTCGTTCGCTTCCTGCTCTATGCGCCGGAAAGCGCCGCCACCGTGCCGCTGCTGATCCGCCGAGCGGCGCAGGAAAAAGATTTTGCGCCCGTCGCCGCACAGGCGCTGCTGACGCTGCAGCGTCTCGGTGACAGCCTGGCGTCCGGCATGCACAACAGCGTCATGTGCACCGAAGACCAGCCGTTCGCCAACATTGACGCCGCAACGATGGAGGCGCTGGACCGCACCTATCTCACCGCCGCCCTGGCCGAAGGCATCAACGCTTACTGCAACCACTGGCCGGCGGGTGTCATGGACGACGACCTGCGCACACCAGTGCACAGCGACGTGCCGACCCTCGTGCTCTCCGGCGAGTTCGACCCCATCACGCCTCCGGCGTGGGGTGAAAAGATTCTGCCCGGGCTCAGCAACAGCCGACACCTCGTCGCACCCGGTCAGGGACACGGCGTGATCGGCAGGGGTTGCGTAACGAAGCTCGCCGCGCAGTTCGTTGCAGATGGCGACCTGTCGGCGCTGGATGCTGCGTGCCTGGAAACACTCACACCTTTCCCGTTCTTCATCGACGTTCTCGGGCCCACCCCATGATCGAAGTGCAAGGCATCAACAAACGCTTCGGCGAGGTGCAGGCGGTGAGGGAGGTGTCGTTTCGCGCGCAGGACCGGCGGGTCACCGCACTGCTCGGACCGAACGGCGCCGGCAAGTCGACGACACTGCGCATGCTGGCAACCGTTCTGCGCCCGGACAGCGGCCTGGCGCGCGTCGATGGTTACGATGTTACCGCTGATCCTATGGCGGTTCGGCGCCGCATCGGCGTGATGCCCCATGGTTCCGGTATCTATACGCGGCTCACGGCACGTGAAAATGTGCGTTACTACGGGCAGCTTCAGGGCATCGCCAATGCCCAACTGGAAGCGCGCATCGACACGTTGATCGACCAGCTCGATATGACGAGCTTCGCCGACCGTCGCGCCACCGGCTTCTCCCAGGGGCAGAAGGTGAAAGTGGCGCTGGCCCGCGCGCTGGTCCACGACCCGAAGCACGTCATCCTCGACGAGCCGACGAACGGGCTCGACGTGATGGCCACGCGGGGGCTGCGCGAGATCATTGTCGGCCTGCGGGACAGCGGCTGCTGCGTGCTGTTTTCCAGCCACATCATGCAGGAGGTGGAGAACCTCTGCGACGACGTGGTGATCATCGGTGGCGGAGAGGTGCGCTTTGAAGGCACGCTCGATGCGCTGCGCGCCGCATCCGGGCGCGACAATCTGGAAGACGCATTCATATCAATGTCCGGCCTCGAGGACAACGCGTGAGCATTATCTGGACGGTGCTGAAAAAGGAGTGCCTGGACAACGTCCGCGACAAGCGCACGATCATTGCCAGCTTCTCACTCGCCCTGCTCGGGCCGCTGGCTTTTGCGGCGTTGATGACGTTCTTTCTCAACCGGGCGCTCGGCGCATCCGATGAAGTCATCGACTTCAGCCTCATCGGCGCAGAACACGCTCCGGGGCTCGTCAGCTACCTGGAGTCGCAGAACACCGAGATCAAGATGATCGACGTCGCCGAGGGCGATGACCCGCGCGCGCTCGTCACCTCCGGCACTGAGGATCTGCTGCTGGTCATCCCGCCGAACTTCGCGGAACGTTTTGCGGCGGGCGAACCGAACTCGCTGGCACTGATCTACGATTCATCAGAGCTCGGCTCGGCACGCCGCCGCGCCCGCTCTCTGGACGCGGTGCTCAGCACCTACGGTCGCACGGTCGCACTCATGCGGCTGCAGCTTCGCGGCGTGGACCCGATGCTGGCGAGCCCGATCATCGTGCGCGACGTTGATGTCGCTTCTCCCGCCGAGCGGGCCATGATGGTGCTCACCACCCTGCCCTATCTGATTCTCGTGGTAGCGTTCATGGGCGGCTTTTATCTCGCCATCGACAGCACCGCCGGCGAGCGCGAGCACGGCTCGCTGGAGCCGTTGCTCACCCAACCGGTGACCCGCGGCCAGCTGGTCATCGGCAAGATCGCCGCCACCTCGGTGTTCGCCGCGGCCAGCCTCGTGGTCTTTCTGGTGTCGTTCTATCTCGCGGTGCCGTTCATTCCGCTGGAGCGTATCGGCATGTCGCTGGACGTGGATGGCGGCACCATTCTCGCCATGCTGGCGGTCATGTTGCCCCTCATCTGGTTCGCCGCCGCGCTGCTCACGGTGGCTGCTTCGTTCGCCAAGAGCTACAAGGAAGCGCAAACCTACCTGTCCATCCTCATCATGGTGCCCACCCTGCCGGTGATGCTGGTGCAGATGTCCGGTGTGGAGGCGAGCCTGCCGCTCATGACCATACCGAGCTATTCGCAGTCCGCGCTGATCCGCAATCTGATTACCGCCGAGCCGATCACCACCCTGGAGGTGACGGTATCGGTCATCTGCACCTGCGTGCTGGCAGCGCTGCTGACATGGCTGGCCGTACGGTTGTATCGTCGGGAGAACATACTCATCTGAGGGGACGCGGGAATGAAAGCAGCCATCATGCGGGGCGTTAGAGATGTGGGAACCGGTGAGGTGCCCACCCCTGAGCTGGCGCCGGGTGAAGCGCTGCTGCGGGTGAAGGCCTGCGGTATCTGCGGCTCCGATCTGCACACCTACAGAGAGGGATTGTTCCCCGATCTGGGTCTGGCCGTGGAGGGCGGCATCGTCCTCGGCCACGAGTTCAGCGCCGAAATCGCGGAGATCAACGGCAGCCTCGAAGGCTTCAGCGTCGGAGACCGCGTCACCACCGTCGGCATCGGCGCCAATGCCGAGTACGTGAAGTTCTCACCCGCATTCGCGCCGCTTCTCCTGCGCCTGCCCGACCATGTCAGCCACGAAGAGGCCGCCACTACGGAACCTCTGGCGACCTCATTGCATGCCGCCAACCTGGCAGATGTACGCAACCACGAATCGGTGCTCATCATGGGCGCCGGCATCATCGGTCTCGGCGTGCTGCAGTGCCTGCGTGCCACGAGCAACGCCCATGTCACCGTGGTGGACCTGTCAGACAAACGCCTGGCGCTGGCGAGCCAGCTCGGTGCCGACGCGGTGATCAATGCCCGCAATACCGACGTGGTGAGCACCATCGCACCGCACGCCAAAGCCGACGCGCCGCTCATCGCCGGCAGCCAGGGTGGTGTGGATGTGATCTTCGATTGCGTGGGCGCGCCAGCCAGCTTCAAAGGCACTACCGTGCTGGAACAGGCCCTCACCATGATCCGCAACAACGGCCGCATCGTCGTGGTCGCGGTGTTCGAGCGTCCGCTGCAGCTCGATGCCAACACCATCGTCCGCAAGGGTGTGCGCCTGCTCGGCTCCTGGGCCTGGGAGCCGGACGAGTTCGTGGCCGCACTTGACCTGATAACTGATGGAAAAATAGATCGCAAGCCATTGATAAGTCACATTTTTGGCTTGGATGATGCCGCCACTGCGTATGCCACCCAGGACAGCGCAGATACCGCGATCAAAGTCGTCTTCACTCCCTGACAGGACCACTGCATGAGCACCACAGACAACCTATGGGTGATCACCGGCGCTGCCTCCGGCATCGGTGCCGCCACCACGCAGCTTGCACGTGCGCGCGGTGACCGCGTGTTGATGCTCGACGTCGACGCGCAAGCCGGCCAGGCACTGGCCCAGGCCACCGGCGCGCACTTTTTCCGGTGCGACGTTGCAAGCGAGGAGAGCTGGGAACACGTCTGCGCAGAGGTACGCGCCGCCGGCACCCCCACGCACGTGCACCTGAACGCCGGCGTGCAGGTTGCCCCACCCAGCGCGCCGCTGGATGCATACCAGCTCGAAACCGCCACGCTGGCAGGCTACCGCCGCATGATGGGGGTCAATGTCGACGGCGTGGTGCTGGGTTTGCGCGCCCTGCTGCCGCTCATGCAGCCTGGAGGCGCCATCGTCGTAACGGCCTCGCTGGCGGGCATCACCCCCTACGAGGTAGACCCGCTCTACGCCATGAGCAAGCATGCGGTAGTCGGGCTGGTACGCAGCCTGGCAGGCACCCTGCAGCGGCGTGGCCTGCGCATCAACGCGCTGTGCCCTGGCGGCATCGACACCAACATCATTCCCGACGCGCAGCGCACCGCCAATGCTGCGTTCATGGCGCCAGAAGAGGTCGCCGAAGAAGTGCTCATGCTCATGAACACGGACATCACGGGCAAGAGCTGGGCCAAGGTCGCCGCGGGCAAGCCTGCCTTCATGGTGCGCGCGCCCGGTGACCGCGACAAGGCTGCAGGTTAGGCGCGCCCAGGCAGCGTCGGATCCAGGCGCGGCAGGCGCATACGCACGGTCGCCCCGGTCGGCTCCGACCGCACCACGGCAACATCACCACCGTGCTGCACCGCCGCGCCTTGTGCGAAGGACAGTCCCAGACCTTCCCGCGTCACCGGATCAGAGGTAGCGAACGGGTCCATGGCACGATGCAGAATGCTCGCATCAAATCCCGTACCGGAGTCACACACATCGAAGGCGGCGTAGCCCGGCTCGTCGCTGACCTCGAGAACCACTTGCGACGGCAACGCGGTAGCGGCGATGGCATTGCGCACCAGCTCGAGCAACGCATCAGAAATCATGGTGCGGTCGAGCGACAACTGCCCCGTCGCGGTGCAGGTAACCACCACACCGGCAGGTAACCGCGAGGCCAGAGCCTCACAAAATGTCTCTACATCCACGATCTCACGCGGCGTGCTCTGCATGCCTGTATACACCTGCAGCTTGCGCACCAGACTGCGCGCCCGTTCGGCCGCCATGTGTGCCTCCCGCTGAATCGCGTCGCTGGGAGGACCAACTGCCGCCGAGTGAAAAGCGCTGTCTGCCGCCATGGCCAGAACCTGCAGCCGGTTGGCAAGATTGTGGGACAAGCCGCCTCCCAGGGTTTCCACAAACTCCAGCTGCCGCTTTCGATGCTCCACCTCCGCCTCCCGCTCTGCCAACCGACGCTCGAGCATGGAGGCACGCTTACCTTCAACGATAGCCCGCCTTCGCGATGCGTAGAGCAGCGCCGCGACAATCAGCACCAGGAGTGAGATCGGCACGCTGGTCGAAACGGCCAGGCCGAGCAGATGAAAGTCGAGCACCAGCAACCCCCAACTGGCGCCAACCGTCAGCAGAGCAGGCACAACCGGCATGATCAGCGAGGCGCACACGAGCACCGCCATGGTCACGACGAACGCGCGGGAGAGATACAGGCCGGCGTGCATATGCTGCAGTATGCCAAGCAGCACCGCCACGGCCATCACCACAGCCCACACGCCGGGCCGATCTGATGGCATGTCACGATGGCGGACTACATAGGCCGCCATCATCACCAGGGCGAGAACCGGCAGCGGCACAAAATCCGGCGTAAATACCACCAGGTGCGACACCACCTCCACCGCCATGCCGACACCAAGCAGCACGGCTGCATAGCGCAGCACATTCTGCAGGTCGGCCCTGCAGGCGTCGGCGATATCCTCTGAGGAAGGCACCATCGATGTCGGGTCGTGCAGCGTGTCCACTCAGCACATCCAGATCACAGCAATCAGATGATGCCGCCTCGCACCCCCAATTGACCACCCGCAGGCCTGCGGTTGGGCACTGGTGTCAACCAGCCGTTTGCAGACGAAATCGGATCGGCAGGTGTTTAAAGCCGTGTACGAAGCTGGCCTGCACTCGCTGCGGCGCACCATCGAGCGCCATAGACGCGATGCGCGGTATGAGCTGCTGGAAGAAGATGCGCATCTCCATGCGCGCCAGTATCAGGCCGAGGCATTGGTGCGGGCCAGTGCCGAACGCCAGGTGCCGATTGGGCTTGCGGTCGATACGAAACTCGAACGGATCGGCAAATACCGCTTCGTCGAAGTTGGCGGACGCGTAAAACAGCCCCAGGGTTTCCCCCTTCGAGATCCGTTGCCCGCCAACCTCGGTGTCGCGCATGGCAGTGCGTGAGAACTGCGCCACGGGCGTGGACCAGCGGATCATCTCTTCCACCGCGAGCTTCAGTGTTTCCTCGTCGTCGATGCCGGCCCGGAGCAACGCCATCTGCTCCGGATGCGTGAGCAACGCGTGCAGACCGCCCGAGATGCCGGTACGCGTGGTCTCGTGTCCCGCGGTAGCGACGATAATGTAGTAGGAAATCAGCTCTTTATAGGGGAGATACTCGCCGTCGATCCGGCCGTTGGCGATGTAGGAAGCGAGATCTTCTGTCGGCGCGCGGCGTCGCTGCTCAGTCATCTGCGTGAAGTAGCGATACAGGTCCTTGATGGTGTCGAAAATCGACAGCGGATCATCGCCCGCACGCTTCATCTCCGGATCATCGCCCGCGAAGAGCTCGTTAGTGAGCTTGAGAATGCGCCACTCGTCTTTCTGGGGCACGCCGAGCAGCTCGGTAATGAGTTTTAGCGGCGGCCACACAGCGACGTCCTGAACGAAGTCCAGCCGGCGCTCGCCGCCATCCCCCATCATGTCATCGAGTATGTCAGCGATGATCGCGGCCAGCCGGACTTCCAGACGCTTGATATTGGTCGGCTTAAACCAAGGCTGCGTGAGCGCGCGATATTTGGTGTGGTCCGGTGGATCCATCTGCACCAGCGAACGGATCACGCCGCGCTCCGTAGATGTTGCCAGCACCTCCAGCAGCTGCGGCATATCCGACAGTCGCTGGAAGATCTGCGCAATCACCTCCTCACGCAATTCCGGCTGGCTCACCTCCGGGCCGAGTATGGGTCGCGGCTCGCTGGCGAACAGGTCC
>JAUIED010000012.1 GCA_030428905.1 Gammaproteobacteria bacterium | reverse complement strand
ACTTCCTGTACTTTTTCAGCGACCGCGGGCTGTCGCCCGCTCACGCCGAATCAAGCACTTACGTGCTTGGTTCGCGGCCCGTCCGTCCCTGGCCGGGATACCAGGCTGCTTTTTCAGCAGCCTGCTAACCACCAGCCAGCCCGAATCCTGCCTACCCTTCGAGAAGCGCCAGGGCTGCCTCCGCGCGCGTATGCACGCTCATCTTGTATTGTTCGAGATCGAGATCCCGGTCTTCGCCCATGGCGCCGACGAGATAGCGCTTGTAGACCCCCTGACCGATGGCTGCCAGCCGCCAGTGGGAAAACGCACGGTAGTAGTTGATACCGTCCAGATCCCGCCCTGTGGCTTCGGCGTAGCGGGCGCTGAGCGCCTCACGGGATGGAAAACCACCGGTGGCCGTCGGCACGTCTGCCTCATCCGCCAGCGGATCACCAGGCAGAATCCATGAGTTCAACAGGTAGCCCACGTCCGCCAGCGGGTCGCCAAGCGTGCACAACTCCCAATCCAGCACCGCCCGCAGTCGGTCTTCGCCAACGATCATGTTGCCGAGGCGATAGTCACCATGCACGATCGCGGAGCCGATCTGCTCCGGCATGCGCTCCTCAAGCAGCGCGCTGACCGTTTCCATTGCAGGGATTTCGTGGGTTTTCGTGGCCGCCCACTGCTTGTTCCAGCGCTTGAGCTGGCGCGCCAGGTACGCTTCCTTACGCCCAAGGTCGCCGAGACCCACCGCATCGGCGTCCACCGCATGCAGACGTGCGAGCACATCGATCACATCAAAGCCGATCGCCTTCTTGGCGGCATCGGTGAGCACCTCGGCCGATGCCCGGTCGTGCAGCACTGGCCCTTCCACATACTCCATCACGTAAAAGGGCGCCTCGTTTACGCTAGCGTCCGCACACATCGCCAACGCCGGCGCTACCGGCAGATCGGTTACACCCAGGGCTGAGATGATGCGGTGCTCCCGCCCCATATCATGGGCGCTTTCCAGCACGTGCCCGAGCGGCGGCCGCCGTAGCACCAGCGCCCGGCCTGCGCTGTCCTTCGCCAGGAAGGTCAGATTGGAGTGGCCTCCGGCTATCAGGGTGAACTCGAACGGTGCGCTGACACCGTCGATATTGGCTGCCAGCCAGGCACTGACGTTTTCTTGATTCACACCCTGCACCATGGCCAACTGCCTCCTCGAACGACGCTTCTAACGGGAACGCAAACTGTATCACCAAGTTCGCCACGCGGTGCTGATCACGACGTTGTGTATTCAGGCATGCGCAACACAGGACGGCCCGCCCATCAGGGACTTCCCGGATGCGGCCACCCCGCAACTGGGCACCCCCAGCGTGTCCGTACCGACGATCGGCGAAGTTGACGGGCCACCTGCCGATGGCGGGCGCGAGGGCTACCAGGCATGGGACAACGGCGCCGGTTTGCGCTACGAGGGAACCTGGCGCGGCGGCCTGTTCGACGGCGAGGGCAGGCTCGACGAGCCGGACGGCAGCAGCTACGAAGGCGAGTGGCGCGCCGGAAAACGCAGCGGCAGCGGGCGCCAGTACTATCCGGATGGCACCTACCACGACGGCTCGTGGGAGCTGAACCAGCCGCAGGGTCCCGGCACGCGCAAGACCATCGAAGGCTTCACTTTCACCGGGCTTTGGACCGGCAACGTGATCGCCAACGGTCTGCTCGAATTGCCATCGGGGCACACCTACGCAGGCCCCCTGTACGGCGACAAAGGCACCAAGGTAAGCGGCCAACTGGTGGCCTGGCTGGAAGACATCGCCACTCGGGGCGACCGGTATGCGCAATACCTTCTGGCCGATAGCTACAGCCGCTTCACCGAACCAGCGCCGGATGATGCCCGCAGGCAGGCGCTTCTGCGTCGCAGCGCGAGACAGGGATACGCACCGGCACAGCTGGCGCTGGCGGAGCTGAGCAGCGGCACAGATGTACAGCGCTGGCTGCAACGGGCCGCGGACAATCACTATCCCGCCGCCCTCTACCGGCTTGCTCAGAAACGACACGACGCAGGCGACCACGCCGGCGCCTACAGCCTCGCGCAGCGGGCCCTGCAGCGTGGCTCGACGCAGGCACGACGGCAGCTCGCCTGGTGGCTGGCAACCGATCCCACCGCCGACGTCGCGAGCGGCAGGGCGGCCGTCGGGTTGATTCACGACATCGCAATCACCACGGCGGGGTGGCAATATCTCGACACCCTGGCAGCCGCCCAGGCACGTGCGGGCGAGATACCTGCAGCCGTTGCCACACAGGGTCAGGCCATTCGCAGCGCCCAGGAAGCCGCGGTCGGGGAGGATATACTCGCAGCGCTATTTGCCCGGCGCGCCGGGTACGAAAGAGGGGCACCGTTCAGGGTGGAATCAGAGGAGCATCCATGACCGATCGAGCCTGGCCATTCATCAAAGGCGGCAACATCGAAGTAACCCGCGCCGAAGGCGTGTACCTGTACACCCGCCAGGGCGCAAAAGTGCTGGACGCTGCAGGCGGCGCCATCGTTGCCAACATCGGCCACGGCCGTAAGCGGGTCGCCGAAGCGGTGTACGAGGCAACGCTCGAATATTCGTACGTCGTTCCACCGTGGCTGACGCCGTCGCGGGCGGCACTGGTCAAATCCCTGGACGCCTGGCTGCCCGCGTCACTGACACGCGTGCACATTACTTCCGGCGGCTCCGAGGCCAACGAGGCGGCCATGAAAATCGCCCTGCAGTATCAGGCGGCGCGCGGCGAGAAGAACCGCACGAAGATCATCACACGTAACGTGTCGTACCACGGCACTACAGTCGCCAACACCGCCGCCGGAGGCCATCCGAAGCGTCGGCGGGGTCTGGAAAAGGCCATCCATCCTTATCCGAACACCGAGACACCGTACCCGCTGCGTTGCCCGCTGGGCCCGTATCACGCGGATACCGGCGCCTACTACGTCGAGGCCCTGCGAACCACGCTGGAGCGGGAAGACCCGGACACCGTCGCCGCATTGCTCGCCGAGCCCATCACTGGCTCCTCCGGCGGCGCCCTGGTGCCGCCAGATGACTACTGGCCAGCGGTGCGCGCGCTGTGCGATGAGCTCGGCATCGTGTTGATCCACGATGAGGTGATGACCGGGTTTGGACGCACGGGCGCGCCATTCGCGCATCAGCACTGGGATATCGAGCCGGACATTCTCGTTTCAGGCAAAGGGCTCGCCGGCGGTTACGCGCCCATCGGCGGCGTGTACGCCACAGAAGCCATCGGCCAGGCGCTGGAAGAAGCAAGCTATCCGGTGATGTTCAACACCTTCGGCGCCCACCCTGCTGCCTGTGCCGCCGCCTCTGAAGTGCTCGACATCATGATCGAGGAAAAGCTGGTAGAACGCGCCGGGAGTCTGGGCGAAAAACTCAGTCGCAGCTTGCACGAAGCGTTCGCAGACCATCCTCACGTGGCCGAAAGCCGCGGCCGCGGCCTGCTCCAGGCGATCGAGATCGTCCGCGACCTCGAGTCTCTCGAACCATTTCCCGAGGAGGACAACGTCACCAGCCGCGTCGTCGCCAAGGCGCTGGAGAAGGGCGTGTTTTTCTACGGCGGCGGCACCGGCGCCGTGCGTGACATTGTCTGCATGGGGCCGCCGTTCATCATCGACGAAGCGCAGATCAACCAGATGGTGAGCGTGCTGGTCGACGCCGTGAACGAGGTCGTCGCTTGACCGTCACCGATGGCGTGCGGGCTTTTGTCGACGGCGCCGGCCTGGTGCGCACCTCCCAGCTCGGCGCCTATATCTGGCTGCCGGCGTTGGTCAGCGCCGCCATTGTCGCCATCGGCTTGTGGGCCGCCTTTGCCTATGCCGATCAGCTGGGCGAATGGCTGGTTGCAAGCCTGCCGTCGTGGCTCGATTTCCTGAGCACTATTCTGGTGCCCCTGCTCTATCTCATTGCGGTGCTCGTGGGCACGTGGCTGTTCGGTTTCGTGGCGATCATTCTGTCGAGCCCGTTTCACGGCAATCTATCCGCCGCGCTCGAGCCGCATCTCGACCGCGCACCGGCAAACCCCGCCGCAACCAGACCGTTGCACCTGGAAGCGCTGGCAGCCCTGCGTCGAGAACTGCGCAAGCTTCGCTATCAATTGCCGCGACTCATTGGCGTGCTGCTCGCAACGTTCATACCCGTGCTCAACGTCGCAAGTCCGCTGCTGTGGCTGCTGTTCGGCGCCTGGATGCTGGCCGTGCAGTTCGCCGATCTGCCGGCGGAAAACCGCCAGGAAGATTTCTCCGCAACGCTGGAACTGCTGCGTCAGAACCGCGGTGCTGCGCTCGGTTTCGGGCTCTGCGTCACCCCGTTGCTCGCAATCCCCATCGTCAATTTCGTGGTCGTACCGTTGGCGGTGGCCGGCGGCACCGTGCTCTGGCACCGTATGCGCCGCGCCACCTGACACAGGAACCCCATGACCACCTACAGCACAGATCAAACACAGCCCGCCACGCCGATCGAGCTGGTAACTGCACAAGCGCTCAAAGCGTGGCGCGCTGAACAATCGGCGTCGGCTCTGGCCTGGCTGGACAGCCAGGGCTTCGAGGCCAAGCCGGCACAATTCGCCTGGCTGCCCAACGATGAAGGGCAGCCGTCGCGGGTGATCGCCGCCTGGGACGGCCAACAGAACCTGTCGGCAATCGGTCATCTGGCCATGCTCCTCCCGGCAGCCACATACCGGCTGGACACACCGCTCGAAGAGCTTGCACTGGCCGGTTGGGGCCTGGGCGCCTATCGCTACACACGGTTCAGGCCGGCGGATCGTCAGCCCGCCACACTGCTGCTGGACGAAGCCACGGCCCAACGCGTGAATCAGCTTGTCGACGCCGTAAACCTGGGTCGCGACCTGATCAATGCACCTGCCGGGCACATGCTGCCCAGCCAGATGGAAACCGTGTTTCGCGAGGTGGGCCGGCGTTTTGGCGCCGAAGTCAGCGTGTGTACGGGCGATGCTCTGCTCGAGGCCGGTCATCGCACCATCCACGCCGTCGGCCGGGCATCTATAGACGCACCGCGACTTCTGGACATGACCTGGGGCGATGCAGCGCACCCGAAGGTGACACTCGTAGGCAAAGGCGTGTGTTTCGACAGCGGCGGGCTGGACCTCAAGCCTGCATCCAACATGCGCCTCATGAAAAAGGATATGGGCGGCGCCGCCACGGCGCTCGGGCTCGCACAGCTCGTCATGGCGCGTGCGCTGCCGGTTCGTCTGCGCCTGTTGATCCCCGCCGTGGAGAACGCGGTTTCCGGCAATGCCTACCGCCCCGGCGATGTCATCGAGACCTATCACGGTACTACTGTGGAGATCGACAACACCGATGCGGAAGGGCGCCTGGTGTTGTGCGACGCCCTGGCGCTTGCCTGCGAGGAAAGCCCGGACCTGATCGTCGACTTCGCAACCCTGACCGGCAGCGCGCGCAGCGCGGTGGGCACGGAGATCGGTGCCATGTTCGCCACGAACGACGACACCGCACAGGCCATCTATCGCGGCGGGGTGACGCAGGACGATGCCGTCTGGCGGATGCCGCTGCACGACGCTTACGACTACATGCTGAAGTCCCAGGTGGCCGACGCGGTGAATTCCCCCTCGTCGCCTTACGCGGGCGCCATCACTGCTGCACTGTTTCTCAAGAAGTTCGTGAACGTCGAAGACTGGGTGCACTTCGACATCATGGCTTTCAACACCCGCGCCCGGCCCGGCCGGCCCGAGGGCGGCGAGGCCATGGGGCTGCGGGCCGTTTTCGCCCATCTGGAATCGCGCTATGGCGCTGCTTAAGGACCTCGAAGCCGCCGCAGCCGGACACCGCGCCTCGCTCGAAGCCGTGCTCGATGCCCTGCCTTACAACGACCAGGGTCTGGTCGCCGGCATCGCTCAGGACGCCGACAGCGGTGCGGTGCTCATGCTCGGGTGGATGGACCGCACCGCCATCGAGCGCACCCTGGCAGACGGGTACGCCACGTATTACTCCCGCAGCCGCAAGACCTACTGGCGCAAAGGCGAATCGTCCGGGCACCTGCAGGCGTTGGTGAGCCTGCGGTTCGACTGCGACGGAGATGCGCTGTTGCTCACCGTTCGGCAGACCGGGCCAGCCTGCCACACCAACCGGCCGACCTGCTTTTACCTGCGGGTCGAAGATGACCAGGTTGTCGTCGATCCGGTATAATCGCGCCATGGCTACGTTCAGATCCCATCCGCTTCTGCCAGGCTGTTGCTGCTGCACGCACACGCACTGAAGCCGCGCACGCCCGCCGGGCAAACAGCACATCCCACAGGATCGATATGAACACCACCATCTACCTGCACAACACCGCCACCGGCCAGAAAGAACCTTTCGAACCGCAAGACCCGAACCGCGTGACCATGTATGTCTGCGGGCCGACGGTCTACAACTACGTGCACATCGGCAACGGCCGCCCCGCCGTCGTTTTCGACGTGCTGGCACGACTGCTGCGCACGCAGTTCAAGACGCTGGTGTATGCGAGCAACATCACCGACATCGACGACAAGATCAATGCCGCAGCGCGGGAACTCGGCGAGCCGATCCAGACCATTGCCGATCGATATGCGGCGAGCTACGAAGAAGATGTGGCGGCACTGTGGGTGTTGCCGCCCGATATCGTGCCGCGCGCCACGCACCACATCGAAGCGATCATCGACCTGATCGAAAAGCTCATCGACAAGGGCCACGCCTACGAGGCCGACGGGCATGTGCTCTTCAGCGTCAGCACCGACCCGGCCTACGGCGCCCTGTCGCGGCGCAGCCTTGAGGACATGATCGACGGCGCGCGGGTGGAAGTGGCGCCTTACAAGCGCGACGCGAAAGACTTCGTGCTCTGGAAGCCCTCAGACGCCGACCTGCCGGGCTGGGACAGCCCCTGGGGCCGCGGCCGGCCGGGCTGGCACATCGAGTGCTCGGCGATGAGCTACCAGCACCTCGGCGAGGTGATAGATATCCATGGCGGCGGATCCGACCTGGTTTTTCCTCATCACGAGAACGAATCCGCGCAAAGCCGCTGCGCGCTCGAGCACGACACATTTGCCCGCTACTGGCTGCACAACGGCATGCTCACCCTCGGCCAGGAGAAGATGTCGAAGTCGCTCGGCAACATCGAGACGCTGGTGAGCCTGCGCAAGCAGCACTCCGGCGAGGCGCTGCGCTACGCACTGCTCTCCGGTCAGTACCGCTCAGCGCTGACGTGGTCGCCGGATCTGTTGACCCAGGCGAAGGCATCCCTCGATCGTCTGTATCAGGCCCTGCGCGAAGTGCCAGGCCAGGACACTGCACAGGACTTCGCCCATGCGGAGCACTACCCCGCATCTGTCGTTACAGCGCTGGCAGACGACCTCAACACGCCGGAAGCTCTGGCCGCACTGCACGCCATCGCTTCCGCCATGAACCGCAGCAGCGACGCGGCAGAGCGGCAGCGCCTGCGCGGCGAGTTGCTGGCCGGCGGCTGGCTGCTGGGTATCCTCAACGTCGACCCGGAGACGCACTTCAAGGGCGTCGGCGAAGGATTGGGCGATAACGCCATCGATGCGCTCATCGACGAACGCAATGCGGCCCGAAAGAACCGCGACTTCGCCCGCGCCGACGCTATCCGAGACGAGCTTGCAGCACAGGGTATCGAGCTGGAAGACACCCGAGAGGGTACCCGCTGGAAACGCATCTGAAGGTTGTCGTGCACGGCGATGGCGCGGCGGCCGCATTTGCCGCCGCCTGCATCGCCCAGGTAGCCGACGAGGTCACCCTCGTCGGCTGGCAACCGGCAGAGGCGACTGCCGCGCACGAACTCCCGGCCAACGGCTGGCGCCTGTTGCAGGCCCTGGGGTTGCGCGAAGCGGTAGAGGACATCGCTTACTTCCCGCTCGCCGATCTGCACCGCTCCGCAAGCTCCGGTTACCTGCTCAGCCAGCGCCCCCTGCAGCAGTTCGCCCGCGATCGCTACGGCTTTGCCCACGCAGTCGTAGAAGAGGAGCCGCTGGCGGCACTGCTTCTCGATGCTGCCGCCACGCGGGGCGTGCACGCATCTTCGGAACGGGTAACGGCCGATCTGCAGCTCAGTAACAGGCGCACGAACGCAGCGCAGACAACACCCTGGCAACGCAGGGTGTACCGCACCCAAAGGGATGACCGAGACCGCAACCAGCGATTTCTTACCCGCTGGCTGGCAACGTCTTCCTACGCCACCTGTCTTCCCACACGAGAAGGCCAGAGCATCGAACTCCTCGCGGCGGAGGAAGAACCATGGCACGCGCAGATCATCGACACGGCACAACCGGAGGTGAGCACAACGCTCGCCCTCTACGCACCGGCCGCCCACTGGTTTCGCGGCACGGAGGCGGTATTCGGTGCGGCAGCGCACGCCTCTCTGCCCATCAGCGGTCTGGGCCTCGCAGCCGCCATGGAAGATGCCTGGGTGCTGGCACGTATGCTCGACAACTACGACGACCATCTGCCCACCGCGCTTGCGGAATACGAGACCTACCGCGGCGCGCGGGCCAGACGCCTGCACGCCTACGAGCAGCGGAGCATCGCCCACAATCTGCAAAGCCCTCGCACGCTCACCCGCAACCTGAAGCTCGCCTTCTCCAGCCGTTTTCTGCCGGAGATGGCGATGCAGAAACTCGACTGGATGTACGGCTATGACGCGGTGAAAGGATTCCGCTGAGCGGCCGCGCGCCGCGCATCGCCCGGGTGCCGGGAAATGATACAGTCGGGTTGAACCCACGCAGCGGACCACCAGGTAAAAGATGCAAACACCAGAACAGTTGGCTGAGTCTCTGCCACTCACGTTCCGCAACGTCGAGCCGTTCTCGCCCGGCGGCAAGCCGCCGCCAGGCGCACCGGAGTGGATCTGGGAAGTCGACCATCCCTACCTGCACGGATTGTTCGCACCAGTGTCGTCTGAGATGCAAGCAGCGGATCTGGTGGTGGAGCAGGGCAACATTCCAGAGGACCTGTATGGCATGTACGTGGTCAATGGGCCCAGCCAACGGTTCAAACCCGCCACCCGCTACCACTACTACGACGGCGACGGCATGCTCAACGCCATCACATTCAAAGACGGCAAGGCGTCCTACAACTCGCGCT
Organism: Gammaproteobacteria bacterium; assembly: GCA_030428905.1. GTDB lineage: Bacteria > Pseudomonadota > Gammaproteobacteria > Pseudomonadales > Azotimanducaceae > SYFY01. The sequence continues at coordinate 41,829 of JAUIED010000012.1, read as the reverse complement.
GGGTGCAGACCTTCGAGCTCCAGGAGGAAATGGCGGCCGGGCACAACATCTGGCCGGGGCTGGCCGGGCCGTTCCGCCCCGACCTGCCGCACTCTCCCATCAAGGACAGCGCCAACACCGACATCATCTTCTATGCCGGACGCCTTCTGGCGCTATGGTATCTGGCAGGTACGCCCTACCGCATCGATCCACGGACCCTGGCGACCCTGGGCGCGGAAAACTTCGACGGCCGGCTGGACCACAACCTGTCCGCGCACAGCAAAGTCGATCCAAACACGGGCGAACTGCTGTTCTTTCACTATCAGGACACCGCACCCTACATGCGCTACGGCCTTGCCGACGCGGATGGCAACCTGGTGCTCGACCAACCCATCGACCTGCCCGGCCCGCGCGCCCCGCACGACATGGGTGTGACCACCAACTACGCCATCCTGCACGATCTGCCGTACTTTCAGGACGACGATATCCTGCGGCAGCACAACCGCCGCGTGGTGCGTTTCCACCCGGATGTGCCAGCGCGGTTCGGCATCCTGCCGCGCCGGGGCGGGGATGTGCGCTGGTTCGAAGCCGAGCCGTGCTACCTGCTGCACGTGGTCAACGCCTGGGAGGAAGGCAACGAGGTGGTGATGGTCGGCTGCCGCCAGCCCAACCCGGGCGGTCGCCGAGACAAGAGCGAAGCACCGCTCACCTCTCAGCTTGCCGTGCGCCGCCGCGTGCATGTGCTGCACCAGTGGCGCTTCGACCTCGCAACCGGCAAGACGCGCGAACGGCAGCTCGACGATCTGAATACCGAATTTCCCACCATCAACCGGCTCTTCCTCGGCCGCCCGAGCCGCTACGGCTACCTGCAATATCTGCCGTTGCCGGCAGACGACGGCAGCATCACCGGCCGTTGCCAGACGTTTGATGCGCTGATCAAGTACGACACCAGCGACGGCAGCTTGCAGCGTTACGACTACGGTGCGCGCTGCTCGGGCAGCGAGACCCACTTCGCGCCGCGCCGGGGCGCTACCGCCGACATGAGGGAAGACGACGGATACCTGGTGACCTACGTACACGATGGCAACGATTGGGTATCTCGCTGTCTGATTTTCGATGCGCGGGATATCAGCAAGGGGCCCGTCGCCACCGTGCGCATGCCGCGCCGATTCAACATCGGCTTTCACGCCATGTGGGTGCGCGGCGAGGAGATGGCTCTCTAAAGAACTAGTGACGGGTCACTAGTGCCGCAGGCGACTATTGGCGCTGAAGGTCTTCTTCAGGAAGTCCATCTGATCGCCGAGGATGCGGCCGGTATTGGTCAGCGCCAGGTACTCCGACAGGTTCGGCGTGTAGGGTAGCGCCAGCAGCTCGAAGCCACACTCCTCAAGCAGCCTGTTACCCTTCTGGTGGTTGCAGCGCCGGCAGGCAGCCACCACATTGTCCCAATCATCACAGCCGCCGCGGCTGGTAGGCACCACATGATCGCGGGTGAGCTCCCCATCCCGATGGTGATGGCCGCAATACAGGCAGGTATTGCCGTCGCGCACGAACAACGCCTGGTTGGTGAGCGGCGGGATATTTCGAGCAGGCTCCACCACCCGGCCCTGACAGGCGATGATGGCGTGAATGTCCACCGCAGAGGGTGAACCGTCCAGGCGACTGTGACCACCACGGATACGCAGCACCGGCGCACCGAGGGTCCACTGCACGATGTCGCGGGCATACAGGCAAACTGCCTCCTGCCAGGTTACCCACTCCAAGGGTCGCCCGGCCAGATTGAGCCGCAAGATCTTCGGCGCCCTGGCAAATGCATCGAGCGTCGCCGTCATATCACCGTTCCTCCGCCATCCTACGTTCGTTAGACAGAGCCACGCAGATACCCGTCAGCCGCGTCATATGGACCGACGCAACTGTCAGTCTGGGCCTGCAAGGTGACCGCATCATGACCAATCCGCTGCACCCCTGCAACGGCGCCGGAAGGACACCAGTTTGACAAGCAAATCAACTTCTACGGCCTTTGACACCCGTACGGCCACAGTGCAAAGTAGCCGGCCATGACTGCCCCCGCCCCCGGTTTCCGTAGACAACGAATCATAGCGCTCGTTACAGCGCTGACCCTCTCCACCCTGCCGCTGGCCGTACACGCTGCGGAATCCACCCAGAACGGCGACTGGTTCTGCGAGCGATCTGCGGAAGACGGCCGCTGGTCGTGCAAGCGACAGGGGCAGGCGGTCGCGGGCTCGATCGATACTGCAAACGAAGCGGCAAACGAAACCGCAAACGAAGCGTCCGCCGACGCAGCGTACGAACGCGAAGTTTTCGCGGCTGAAGAAGCTCGTCTGGCAGAAGAAGCTCGTCTGGCAGAAGAAGCTCGCCTGGCAGCAGAGGCTCGTCAGGCAGAAGAAGCAGCGCGCTATGAGCCCGAACCACTTTCTGAACCAGTACCGGTTTCGAGCCCGCCCATCGAAGCAGAAACAGCAGACATAGTAGCGCCGGTAGCGGAAGAGGTAGCAGAAGCTTACGCGGCACCGGCCGAGGAGCAACTGGCCGCGGTAAGAGAACCGTCACCGGCCGCACGCGAGCCGGTACCCGCGCCCGCGCCAGACTACGATCCGGTGCAGTCCAGCGATGCCGACACACGGCCCGACTACCAGCGGCTGGCGTACGTACCCGACCGTCCCATGTCACTTCTCGAGCTTCCCGGCAGCTTCTGGGTTGCACAGCTCATGGCCGTGTCGAGCAAAGAGTTTCTGGAGGAATACGCAGCTGAACACAAGTTGCGCGGCCTTTCGGCGGCCCGCGTAGCCAGCGGCGACCGATTGTTCTACATCCTCATACTCGGTATCTACGAGAACCGGACACTGGCGCAGCAGGCAATTGCCGATCTGCCGCCGCCGTACGATAAGTACAACCCATTCCTGCGCTCTCTCAAATCCCTGCAGCAAGCCATGCAGCGTGCGGATGAAATCGCCGGCGGCGCGCAGTTCTAAGGGTAGTTACTTGCTGTTCCATCCTGCCGAGGGAGCCTGAACGTGCACCCCGCAATCCAGAATTCCGAGTTTTTTCGCGGCCTCAGCGACGAGCAGATCGAGCTGCTGATGGCCGAAGCCAAAGTGCGTGCGTTCAGCCGCGGCGACTGGGTGCTACAGCAATCCGGCGAGAGCGATGCGGTGTTGTTCATCCTCGCCGGCCGCACGGAGGTGCTGGTCTCGCAGGTGGGACGGGAAGAGAACATGGAGGTCATCGCCGTCATCGGCGCTGGCGAGCTCATTGGCGAGCGTGCGCTGCTCGGCGAGAGGAGACGGTCCGCCAGCGTCCGCGCGCGGGACGACGTGCATGCGCTGCAATGGCAGGCGGCGTCGCTCGAGCGGGTGTTCCGGGAGCACAAGGACTTAGGCTACATCGTCATGATGGGCCTGGCGCGCAAGCTGTCCGATCGACTTGCCGCAGCCAATAACAACCTGCGCAACGCGCTCACCGCGCAAGCGCTAATCTGAGCGGGTGACCCGGCTACCCGGCGGCGGCGGATCATTGGGCGGCCCGGCAAAGCACTGCGCCTTACTCATCCAGTCGCACGCGTTGACGCCGTTCACTTCGAGATCGGTATCCGCAACGTTACGCACTTGTGTGACCACCTGGCAGAAAGCTTCGGCCGATCCGCGCACATAGTCATCCGATGATGGTTCATTGAACGCCCAACGTGCGCCAGAGGGTGCGGTCAGCTCCACGTAGGGTTTCGGTTGCGGTGCCTCGGCGCGACGGTTGGCATACGTCCAGCCGTACGTGTTCACACCCAGCACGACGATGTTGCGGATGCGGTCTGTATTCTGCCGCACGACACCAAGCTCGTCGTACACCTCCTGCCCATGCGCCCAGGTTTCCATGAGGCGTGCGCTTACAGAGGAACGGGCGCTCATGTCGGGCCCCGCCCACGGAACCCGCTGTGCCGGGTCTGCCGCCGCAAACGCTTCGCGTACAAGCCCGCAGGAGTCCCACCAACGCGCACACAGCGCTGCACCGCGCGCGCCATCGTGCCAGTCCGCCTCGAAACGCCGCATGCTGCCATCGCGACGAATGACTTCAGCGGTGCCGGCAAACATGTCGCGCAGGGTCTTGGGCTCTGTCAGCGACCACACTGCGGCATGGTTCCACAAACTCAGGTGCGCCAGCACATCGCTGATGGTCCAGCCTTTGAAAGCGGTGACGCGCTCGAAATCTGCATCACTCAGCTGCCGCAGAATCTCGTGGAGTGCGGCGCTCTCCGCCTGAAAGTCGTCAGCCTGCTGCATGTACCTTCCGCTGTCGGTTGCGAACACCATGATACAACCCTTCACCCGAGAAGATGGCAATCGCCAGCCAGATGAACGTAAACGTCACCCAGCGCTCATCCGGTACCCCCTGATCGTAAACCAGCACCGCCAGCAGCAACGTCATGCTCGGCGCCAGGTACTGTACGAAGCCAAGCACCGTGAATGGCACACGCATCGCCGCGTAGGCAAAGCACAGCAGCGGGAAGATGGTAACCACCCCGCCAAGTGCAAGCAGAGCAACCGCTTCCACCTCACGCTGGACCGCAGGTGCACCAAAGGTCAGCCAGAACAGGTAGCCGCCAGCCAATGGCAACATCAGCAACGTCTCTACGGAGAGGCCAACGAACGACGAGACACCCACGGTCCGGCGTACCAGACCATAGAGCGCGAATGTGACCGCCAGCGTCAGCCCGGCCAGTGGCAACGTGCCGAGTGCGATCACCTCATAGACGATGCCAGCTGCGGCCACGGCAATCGCGAACCACTGCCCTCTACGAGGACGCTCCGCCAGAAAAACCACACCCAGAAACACCGTCATCAGTGGATTGATGTAGTAGCCGAGGCTGGCCTCCACCATGCGCTCGTTGAACAGCGCCCACACGAAAACAAGCCAATTGATACAAAGCAATGTGGCGCTGGCAGCGAGCAGGAGGAATTGCCTGCCGCTCAACCCCCGCAGCTCCTCACCGTGACTCAGCAGCAGCACTCCCGGCACCAGGAGCAGCACGGAAAAGACGATGCGGTAGGCCAGCACTTCCGGCGGCGAGGCGAAGTCCACCCAGAAAAAGTACACGGGCGCCACGCCCCAGAAGCCGTATGCCGCGAACGCGCTGAGGAGCCCGGCACGCCCCTCGCTAGTGACCCGTCGCATTAATTCGTTGCTCTATGATGAGCCCAAAATCGTCAATAGCAAGGCGCATTCCGCCGGACAGGTCGGGACCTTTCCAAGGGGTGCAACACAGCTATTGGCGATTTTGGGCCACCCGGAGGGCGCGTGCCACGGCGCCCCTGGCGTTGTTGCGCCTCTTGGACATGGCACCACCATGCCCTGCGAGACGCGCCTAGCCAGTGACGCCGTGGCACGCGTCATAGTTCGACGAATTAATGTGACGGGTCACTATAGCCGCTCAGAAATGGTCCTTCAGGCGCCGGGTCTCGGCAAACACATCCACCAGCGGCGCACCTTCTAGGCGGGTGTTGCGCTGGATCTCAAGGCTGTCCGGACGCAGGAACGGGTTGGTTGCCTTCTCGAGAGCCAGCGTCGAGGGTACCGTCGGTCGGCCCTGTGCTCGCAGCGCCTCGATCTCCGCCGCCCGCGCCACAAGCGCGTCATTGCGCGGCTCAACGCTGAGTGCAAATGCCGCGTTGGACTGCGTGTATTCGTGTGCACAATAAACGAGCGTTTCGTCCGGCAGGCGCATCAGTGCCTGCAGGCTGGTCCACATCTGCTGCGGCGAGCCCTCGAACAGCCGTCCGCAGCCCAGCGCAAAAAGGGTGTCGCCCACGAACGCAGCACCTTGCTCCGCGAAGTAGTAGGCGATGTGCCCACTGGTATGGCCGGGCACCTCAAGCACCCGTGCCTGCAAATTGCCCACCTGCACGACATCACCATCGGCAACCCGCTGGTCGATGCCTGGGATGCGCTGCGCATCGTTGGCCGCACCGATGATGGTGCAGCCCCAGCGGGCCTTGAGCGCTTCATTGCCGCCCGCGTGATCGAAATGATGATGTGTGTTGAGAATGTGCGTCAGACGCCAGCCCCTGGCCTCAAGCGCCGCGTTGATGGCATCCGCCTCCGGGGTATCGATAGAAGCGGTAGCACCAGTTGCCGCGTCGTGCACCAGGTAGCCGTAGTTGTCGCTGAGGCAGGGAAACTGGTGGACCTCAAACGTCATGGTGATTCTCCTCGAGCGGAATGAACAAACAGGTGCGGGGCGCGCCATCCACCGCACGGGAAATATGGCCGCGGCCGCTGGTGTCTTCGGCCAGCAGAATGTCGCCGGGGCCGACCCTGCGAACCGTGCCATCGCCAACCTCCACATCGACCGAGCCAGTCAGATTGACCACGAGCTGACGCCGAGGGGCGGTGTGATAGTCGAGCGCATAATCGCCGGACACCTCACGAAAGATGACGCCTTTGCCGCGCCACAGCTCTGACATGCGGCCAGACGCACCGAAGTCCTCGAGCGGCACATCGATATCCTCAAAATGGCTTTCGCCGTCGTCGCCGGTGTACACCCTGACGATGCGCATGGTCTGTTGCTCAAGCGTTGCGAACGACGCCAACATAGCGGCGGCCCATGCCGGTGTCTAGAATGCGCGCATGAATCAGGTACTCAAAGACATCCTCGAGCTCCTCGATGTAGAACGCATCGAAGAGAATCTCTACCGCGGCCAGAACCACCCCACCGAGCACGTCTTCGGCGGGCAGGTGCTGGCCCAGGCCATCGCCGCCGCCACGCGCACCGTGCAGCCCGAGCACAACCTGCACTCCATCCACGCCTACTTCCTGCGCGCCGGCGACTGGAAGACACCGATTCTGTATGAGGTTGACCGTATCCGCGACGGTCGCTCGTTCTCCACCAGGCGAGTCGTGGCCATTCAACACGGGCGCGCCATCTTCAACCTGTCGAGCAGCTGGCATCGCCAGGAATCGAGTCTGGCGCACGCCGCCCCCATGCCGAACGTGCTGCCGCCCGAGTGCCTGCGCAGCGATCTGGACCTGTATCGGGAGATCGCCCGCGAGCGCCCGGAGGTAGAGCGCTACATGTTTCGTTTCGAGGCCATCGATTCGCGCCAGGTGGAAAACCTGCTGATGGCAAACGAGGATCCGCACCCGCCGTTCAAGCACACCTGGCTTAAGGCCGTGGAGCCGCTGCCGGATACACCAGGCCTGCATCAGGCACTGCTCGCTTACATGTCAGATCTCGACTTCATGAGCACCTCCATGCTGCCGCATGGCGGACGCCGCATCCGTGAGCAGATTTACGGCGCGAGCCTGGACCACGCGCTGTGGTACCACAGGCCCGTGCGGGCAGACGAGTGGTTGCTGTTCGCTAAAAGCTCACCGCACGCAGGCGGCTCGCGGGGTTACGTGAAGGGTCAGTTCTTCGACCGCGCTGGCAACCTCGTTGCCACCGCGGCCCAGGAATGTCTGATCCGTCTGATCGACGCAGAGCAGAAGAGCGCCTGAGCACCCCCGCGCTCGCTGAAAAAGTACAGGAAGTACTTTTTCAGCACCCTGTTAGAGCGCTTCGAGAATCGCTTCGGCCTTGCTCACTTCGAAAGCACCGGGGGCTTCCACCGCGAGCTTGGTCACCACGCCATCATCGACGATCATGGCGTAGCGCTGTGAACGCGTGCCGAGCCCGAAGCCGGAGCCATCCATTTCGAGGCCGATGGCGCGCGTGAAGTCGCCATTGCCATCGCCTACCATCAGAAGCTCTTCAGCGTTCTTGTCAGCGCCCCAGGCGCCCATAACAAACGCATCGTTCACCGACAGACAGACGATGGCGTCCACGCCTTTCGCCTTGATGGCATCGGCATGCACGACGAATCCCGGCAGGTGTGCCTGAGAACACGTGGGGGTGAATGCCCCGGGTACGGCAAAAACCACGACCTTCTTGCCGCCAAACAGCTCGCCGGTGGTCACCGCGGCGGGCTTGCCATCCTTCATCATATGCAGCGTCGCGTCGGGCAGGTTGTCGCCTTCCTGAATTGCCATTGCGCAGTACTCCTCTCTCGGTTGATGTGCGTCTGCTCGCACCGGTAAATCGAGCGGGCATTGTGTGGAATTGCCCGCAACCGGTCAACGAACTCAAAATTCTTTAGAAATTATGAAGTTGCGCTGCAATGCTCATATTGCAAGTGATCTGGCGCACGCCCATACTCTGCAAAACCCCGGGATTTCCGGGCAAGAACTACAATCTGCAGGCCTCGAGCCTTCCGGCGAAGTACGTTGCACGGTTACCGAACAACAGCCCTGGCGATTCTCAGCGCGACGCTGCTTTGCGCCTGTGAGCCGGCGGCCGTTCTACCACCACCACCCGCGATCTCGCCGCAGCTTACCCTGAGAACGTTCACCGCACCGGCCCAGGCCGTGCCGCAGACGATGCCCACGGTGGAGTTCACCATCACCCGCCCTGCAGCCGCAGTGGCCAAACCGGCGCTGCCCAGGGAAGAGGAGGAACCGGCAGAAACCTCCGCGCCGCCCAGAGAATCGGCAACGCCTGCGGTGTTTACACCAGGAGAATTCCTCGGCGCGCCGTTCGTCGCCGGTACCCTCGAGCAACGCACCTGGTACGCCGGAGAAACCTTCTACGGCAGCGCCATCCCCACGCCTGTGCTGGTGGCGACAGGCGAGCAGCCCGGCAAGACCCTGTGCCTGACTGCCGCCGTGCACGGCGATGAGCTCAACGGCATCGAGACCGTGCGGCAGGTCATGCACCAGCTCGAGCCGAAGAAGCTGACGGGTACCGTCATCGGGGTACCCATCGTCAACCTGCAAGGCTTTCAGCGCCACTCACGCTACCTGCCTGACCGGCGGGATCTGAACCGCTTTTTCCCCGGCAACCAGCAGGGCAGTTCCGCTGCGCGCATGGCGTTCAGCTTTTTCCGCGAGGTGATCATGCACTGCGACGGCCTGGTGGACCTGCACACCGGCTCGTTCCACCGCACCAACCTGCCGCAGCTTCGCGCCGACCTGAACGACGACTCGGTAGTGAGCCTCACCAAGGGCTTCGGTTCTACCGTCATCCTGCACAGCGAAGGCGCGGAAGGCACCCTGCGACACGCCGCCGTAGCCGCGGGTATTCCTGCGGTAACCCTGGAAGCCGGCGAGCCGCTGCGCGTGGACGACGATCACGTGGATCACGCAGTGAAAGGCATCTTCACGCTCCTGGACACGCTCGGCATGTACAACCGCCGCAGCCTCTGGGGCAACCCGGAGCCGGTGTACTACACCGCCACGTGGCTCCGCTCCGACGTAGGCGGCATCCTGTCGAGCCGCGTGAAGCTTGGCCGCAAAGTCCGTGCAGGCGACCTTCTGGGTACGGTCACCGACCCCATCACCAACGAGCAATCCGATGTGCACTCTCCACACGACGGTCGCATCATCGGCATGGCATTGAACCAGTTCGTCATGCCGGGTTTTGCCGTCTATCACGTGGGCCTCGAGGCGCCTGTGGACGAAGCCAGCCAGGAAGCGGACGCTGTGGAGGTGGATCACACGGTTGCGCAGTTGGGCATCATCGACGAGCACTGAAGTCGTGCAGATAAGCGTTGGCGGTTACCGCCAGGCGAAGCGCGGCTGATCGAAGTGCGCCACCCGGGTGCCCACTCCCCGCAAGCAGACCTCACGAAACTGATACAACACCGCCGCGGTAGGTGCAGCGATGCTGTCTCGGCCGATGGGCATGCGCAGGATCGGCCGCTCCTCCGTCTCGCCGGGATCGTAGATGGGTGCATCGTCGCGCAGAAACTCGGTCACTGGAATGCGATGCACCGATGCCACCTCTCCCGGGTTGGCGTTGGTACGCTCGGCACGCCCCGCCCACACCACCACGGGCGTGATGACGAAGCCGGAGCGGGTGACAAAGTCATCGAGCCGGCCGAGTACCCGATCCGCGGCCACCGCGACGCCCACTTCCTCGGCCATCTCGCGCAGAGCTGTCTGCTCCGGCGATTCATCTGCATCCAGGCGGCCGCCTGGCAGTGCCCACTGGCCCGGATGATTCGACAGCGCTTGAGAACGGCGCGTGAGCAGTAGCGCCGCATTGCCCGACCACATAGTCGGCACGTTGATGCCTTCCACATCGGCACCACCGCCTTCGTCTACCAGCGCTACGGCCACGGCCGCGTGATGATGCGCATCCACCTGCACACCTCGCACCTCGAACCGTGCCAGGTTGGCCGCCACCCTGGCCTTCAACGCATCATCACGTACCATGCACCGAGGTTGCCAGATGCAGGTACGGCGTACAAATGGCGCGCATGTCGCAGGAACGGTTGAGCACACTGCTGGGCCTCAGCGCCGTGCTGCTCTGGTCCACCGTCGCCACGGCCTTCAAGCTGAGCCTCGAACACTTCAGCCCCGCGCAGCTACTGTGGCTAGCAAGCCTCGTCTCAGCGGTAGTTTTCTGGGCCGCGGCGCTCGGCACCGGCGCCTGGCGTTTGTTGCGCCGCGATCTCGCCTGGGCTGCGCTACTCGGCGCCATCAACCCGCTCACCTACTACCTGGTACTGTTCGAAGCCTACGACCGGCTGCCAGCGCAGATCGCCCAGCCGCTGAACTACACCTGGGCGATCGTTCTGGCGCTGCTGGCTGTGCCGATCCTCAAGCAGCGGCTCACCACCCGCGCCCTTTGCGGCATCGGCATCGCCTACCTCGGCGTGGTGGTGCTGCTCTCTCGCGACGGAGACACCACCGGCATCAGCGTTTCAGGTATCGGTCTGGCGTTGGCCAGCACCGTGCTGTGGGCCGTGTACTGGCTGCTCAACACCCGAACCGCAGCGCCGCCGATTGGCCTGATGGCCTGGAGCTTCACCTTCGCGCTGCCGCCACTGATGCTGTGGATGTGGCTCACAGACGGCTGGCCAGATGCGTTGGCGAGCGGTTGGCCGTACGCGTTATGGGTGGGCCTGGTGGAGATGGGCGTGACGTTCCTTCTCTGGCAACAGGCGCTCAAACGCACCCGCAGCGTCGCGCGCATCTCGCAACTCATCTTTTTATCGCCCTTTCTATCGCTGCTGCTTATCGGCTCGGTGCTCGGGGAATCTGTACGGGCCACGACCATCATTGGCTTGTTCATCATCGTCGCCGGCGTCGTGATGACGCAACGCGGGGGTCGCAACCTGGATCAATCCAACGGATCTTGACATCATCCCCACAGGACCTACCCGTCGAGGAAAGCAGATTGCAGTCCCTGTCCGGCAGAACCATCGGCCAGCACATCGTCAAAGAGAAGCTCGGCAGCGGCGGCATGGCGGAGGTGTACAAGGCGCTGCACCCGCGTTTGAACGCCTACCGGGCCATCAAGATCATCCGCCCGGAATTCAGCGGCTCTGAAGATTTCCGCGCCCGCTTCATCGCAGAAGCTCAGCTCGTCGCCGGCCTCCGCCATCCGAACATCGTGCAGGTCCACGATTTCGGCGACGAAGATGGCCTCTATTACATGGTGATGGAGTACGTTGAGGGGCAGGATCTGCACTCGATGCACAAGGCCGGCCGCATAGACCTGACGCAGGCCGTCGATCTCATTTTGCAGGTATCCCGGGGCCTACAGGAAGCACACGGTCAGGGTGTGCTGCATCGAGACCTGAAGCCGGAAAACGTCATGGTCAATACCAAGGGGCAGGCAATCCTCATGGATTTTGGCATTGCCCGATTGCTGGATGCAGATACCCGCCTGACACAGACCGGCATGAGCATCGGCACGCCGCAATACATGGCGCCGGAACAACTGCTTGGGGAGCGGGAAGTCACAGCGGCCGCGGATGTGTACGCGCTCGGCGTGATGCTCTACGAACTGCTTGTCGGCGAGCAGCCGTTTCGCGCCAACACACCCGCCGCTGCCATGGTGAAATCGATCAACGACCCGCTGCCGCTGCCGCGCGCTTCCAATCCCGCCATTCCGGAAGCGCTGGAGAACGTTATTCTGAGGGCCTGCGCAAAAGATCCCCAGCAGCGCTTTGCGGACGCCGCAGCGCTTGCTGCCGCCCTGCAGGCCGTGCCGCTGGAAGCTTCGACCGGTAGCGACCGCACCGACACGCCCACCATCGTCATGCCCAAAGATACGCCTGCGCAATCGAACCAGCGGGAACACACCACCAGCCCCTCGAACCTTCCCTGGCAGCTCATCGCACTCGGTCAGTTACCGCTGCTGCTGATCGCAGCACAAATGCTGGGTCTGTTCTCTACGATCGGAACAATATCCATCGTCACGCACCTTCTGGCTATCACTCCTCTCCTTGTCTACCTCGGAGTCGCCGGCAAGGGCGCCAGTAAACAGGCTCCGTTCTGGCTTTCGTCCGCATTGCTTCGCGCCTTGCTGGCACTGATCGCGCTCGCGACGCTGATGTCCCACGCCTACTTCCTGCAGATGCTTGCGCTGGAAACCGACTCAACCCTGATCTACTCGCTGGCAGGCCTGCCCCAACTGGGACACCTAGCCCTTTACGTGTATGCAGTGGCAACGGCGTGGCCGCTTCGCCCCTGGTGGGCACGCTCGATTGCAATCGTTCAGATCCTGCCGCTGTTGTACATCCTTCGGTTGTACTTCTAAGTGCGGGGCGCCCTAACAGGGTGCTTTTTCAGCAGCCTGCTAACGCCCCGTGAATACCGGCTTGCGTTTTGCCAGAAACGCACGGATACCTTCCCGGCCGTCGTCGGTCCGCGACAGATCCGCAATCGCGCGGGTTTCGAGCTCCATCTGCGACTCGAGCGTCTGCTCGAAGGTGCCGTTGAGCAGCTGCTTGACCGCGCCGTAGGCCAGTGTCGGCCCGGCAGCCAATTGCTTCGCCAGCACGGTGGCACGCGCCAGCGCCTGACCATCTTCCACCACCTCGTTGACGATGCCCCACTCCAGCGCTTCCGGGGCTTTCAGCACGCGGTTGGTGAGCATGAGCTCGCGGGTGCGCCGATCGCCGATCTTGCGCGGCATGAAGTAGGTGGAGCTGCCGTCCGGGGACAGACCTGCCGCCGTGTAGGCCATGGTGAAGGCCACGCTTTCGCCGGCGATCGCCAGATCGCAGGCCATTACCAGGCTCATGCCGGCACCGGCGGCGGTGCCGTTCACCGCCGCGATGACCGGCGCGTTACCGCGGCTCAGACGCGACAGGCCCATATGCAGGTCACCCGCCATCTGCATGAGCACCCGGCGCGAATCGTCGCCTGCATCTGCCATGGCGCTGAGATCGCCACCGGCGCAGAACATGCGGCCGGCGCCGGTGAGCACGATGGCGCGCACCTCCGGGTTGGAGTCGAGCATGGTCGCCGCATCGCAGAACTCCCGCGCGCCGAGCGGCGACAGGGAGTTGCCGGAATCCGGGCGGTTCATGGTGATGGTGGCGACGCCTTCGGCCACATCCAGGATCAGGGTTTCGAATTGCATGCTGCCCTCCTCGTGCATGATTTCTTCGTGCTGCTCAATGCGGTACCGCCGGGCCTTTTACCGCATTCCAGGCAGCGTCGGCAAACAGCTCTTGCACCCGGGTGGGGCTCGGTGCATCTCCCCCCAGCCAGCGCCGCACGTAGGCCTCGATAGGGCCGCTGATGAGGGGTACGTAGGCGTGCAACGGCAGCTCGGCCACCTCGCCTGCACGCACGAACGGCGCGAAGAGCTCGAACACCCTGCCGATGTAGGCCTGATGCAGCGCCCGCTGCCGCGCCTTGGCGTCTTCGCTGAATTCGATATCGCGGGAGTGCAGGAAACGCGCAAGACGGGCATGTCGGGCGGTCCAGGCGCAATACGTGGTGACCACGCCGCGCACCGCTTCCTCGCCGCTGGCGGCGGTTTCGATCTTCCTGATCATGGCGGCATTGAAACGGGCAATGGCATCGAGCCAGAGCGCTTCCGCAACCCCTTCCTTGCTGCCGAAGTGGTGGTAAAGGCTGCCCACGCTGCAACCGGCGGCGGCCTGAATGTCCTGGATGGTGGTGCCTTCCACCCCCCGCTCGCTGAAGCAGGCGAGCGCCGCATCGAGAATCGAGCGTTTGCGTGACGTGGTCGAGGGGCGTTCGCTGAGCGAGGTCATGGGCCTATGATTTCACAAACTCATTAGAATTACGTTCTAGAAAATGATTCCACTGGCAGCTATGCTCCCGGGCCTCGATAACTGCGATGGAGCAGATGCCATGGACATCGATCTCAGCGCCGAAGACCTCGCCTTCCAGGCCGAGGTGCAGGAATTCCTCGACGGCAACGCCTACAAACCAGGCGAGGACTACAACGCCTGGCGCATGGGCTGGTTCGCAGCCGCCCGCGAGAAAGGCGGTTGGGACGTGCCGAAGTGGCCGACCGCGTTCGGCGGGCCCGGCTGGACACCGACCCAGCATTACATCTGGCAGAAAGAAACCGCCACCCGCGCCACGCCGTGGGACATGCCCTTCGGCACCGTCATGCTCGCACCGATGCTCATGCAGTACGGCAGCAAGGATCAGCAGGAGCGCTTTCTGCCGGATATCCGTTCACGCAAGGTGAACTGGTGCCAGGGCTACTCCGAGCCCGGCGCGGGTTCCGACCTCGCCAACCTGAAGACGAAGGCCGAACTCACCGACGACGGCAAACACTACATCGTCAATGGCACGAAGATCTGGACCACGGCCGCGCACATCGCCGATTGGATGTTCTGCCTCACGCGCACCGACGACTCGGGCCGCAAACAGGAAGGCATCACCTTTCTGCTGTTCCCCATGAATCAGGAAGGCGTGGAGGTGAAACCGATTATCACTCTAGGCGGCGCGCACTCAGTGAACATGGTGCACATCACCGACGTGAAGGTGCCCGTGGAAGACCGCGTAGGTGAAGAAAACAAAGGCTGGGCCGTGGCCAAGGGCCTGCTGCAGCACGAGCGCACCGGTATCGCCGGCATCTCCAACTCCATCGTTGCGCTGGAGAAGCTCAAAGACAAAGCCCGCTCGGTAACCCGCGGCAACGGCTCGCTGATGGACGATCCCGGCTTCCGCACAAAGATTGCCGCGCTCGAGATCGACTTGATGGCCACAGAGTTCACGGAGCTGCGCAGCCTCGCGGCTGCGTCTGCCGGCACCGCCCCCGGCCCGGAATCGTCGATCCTCAAACTCAAAGGCACCGACATCCAGCAGCGCACTGCCAAGCTCACCACAGAAGCCGGCGGGCTGTTTGCTGCCGCGTGGGGCGGCAAGACGGCTGGGCCGTCGTTTGCCCGTGAAGGCATGGCTTCATACCTCGCCAGCCGCGCCTACACCATCTACGGGGGCGCCAGCGAGGTGCAGCGCGATGTCATCGCCAAAAACGTTCTGGGCATCAAGAGGTCTGGCAAATGAATTTCGATCTGACAGAAGAACAGCAACTCATCGTCGACAGCGTCACCCGTTTCGTCAGCGAGAACTACGGCCTGGAGCAGCGCCAGGAGTACATCAAGGAAAAGGGAGGCTTCTCCCGTGCCCACTGGCAGACCATGGCGGAGCTCGGCTGGTTCGGCATGCCGTTCAGTGAGGCCGATGGCGGCTTTGGCGGCGACCAGGTGGACACCATGCTCATCATGGAGCAGTTCGGCAAAGGCATGGTGCTCGAGCCCTTCGTGCCGTCCGTGGTACTCGGCGGCGGTGCGGTGAAGCGCGGCGGCAGCGAGGCGCTGAAGTCCGCCATCCTGCCCGGCGTGCAGGACGGCAGCCTGCAGCTCACCCTGGCCTACGCCGAAGCGCAATCGCACTTCGACCTCAACGACGTGGTCACCACGGCCCAGGCAGACGGTGACGACTACCTGCTCAACGGCGTGAAGTGCATGGTGGCCAACGCGGAGACCGCCTCACACTTCGTCGTCTCTGCGCGCACCAGCGGCGGTCAGATGGACACCAACGGCATCACCCTGCTGCTGGTTCCGGCCGACGCCGAGGGCGTGAGCATGCGCAACTTTCCGACGGTGGACGGGCTACGCGCATCGGAGATCACCTTCGACGGCACCCGCGTGAGCAAGGACAATGTTCTGGGCGCGGTGAACGAGGGATACGACATCCTCCAGGCGGTAGCACTGGACGGCATCCTGGCGCTCTGCGCAGAAGCCGTAGGTGCCATGGAAATGCTCTACAAGGACACCATCGAGTACACCCAGGAACGGGTGCAGTTCGACCATCCGCTGTCCGATTTTCAGGTGCTGCAGCACCGCATGGTGGACATGTTCATGGAGTACGAGCAGTGCAAGTCGCTGCTCTTCCGGGCCACCATGGAAGTGGCGGCAAGCGGCGTCGCCGCAGCCCGCACGGTACACGCGCTCAAACACCTGATCGGCAAGCAGAGCATCTTCGTGGGCGAGAGTGCGGTGCAGCTGCACGGCGGCATGGGCATGACGGAGGAGCTGCGCATCGGCCACTTCTTCAAGCGCCTGCTGGTCATCGACGCGCAGTTCGGCAACGCCGACTACCACCTGCACAAGTTCGCAGCCTGAAGCCGGCAGCAGCGATACACGGTCGGCGCGGCACGCCGACCGTTTGCTCTGGCACTTTGCTCTGACGCCCGTATCATGGCGCCTTCGATCGACGGGAGGCGGGCTGCATGCAGCTTGAAGGACGGACGGCGCTGATCACCGGCGGTGCCCGCGGCATCGGCCGCGGTATCGCAGAGGCACTGCTGCGTGCCGGCGTGAAGGTGATGCTTGCGGACATCGGCGGCGAGCGCACAGGCTGGGCCTACGCGCTGTCCAGCGACTCGGAACTCGCCCAGACCCGCACGGCGCTGCAGGCGTTCGGCGAGGTGGATGCTGTGCATGTGGACGTCACCGACGCGGCCAGTTGCAGCACCGCCGTTGAGGCAACGGTCGAGCGCTTCGGCGGCCTCGACATACTCTTGAACAATGCCGGCATCGTCGGCTCCGGCCCCATCGAGCAGTTCGACGAGGCGGAATGGGACCGCATATTTGCGGTGAACAGTAAAGGCATCTTCCTCATGACCCGTGCGGCCCTCGATGCGCTCAAGGCATCCTCCGCCGGCTGTGTGGTCAACACTGCCTCCATCGCCGGTAAAAAAGGCTTCCCAAACATGACGGCCTACTGCGGCTCCAAATTCGCCGCCATCGGCATCACCCAGGCGCTGTCCGCCGAGCTCGCCCCGCACGGCATTCGCGTGAACGCCATCTGCCCCGGCATGGTGGGCACAGCAATGTGGCTGGAGCATCTGCTGCCAACCAACGCCACCGATGAGGCGCAGAAGGGTGAGGAATTCGAAGCGCTCATGGCACGCACCATCCCGCTGGGCCGCCCGCAGTCCGTCGAGGACATGGGCGATGCCGTGGTTTACCTGGCCAGCGCCGCCAACGTGACGGGCATCGCCCTCACGGTGGCCGGCGGCTTTGAGATGAACTGACGGTGCGCTGGTTCAAAGACCCGTTGTGGGTGTTTCTGGTGGTCGGCGCGGTGCTGCTCGTCGCCGCCGAGCTGTTACCCGGCGAGGACGCTGATCGCGACATCGCCATTACCGAAAACGACATCACGCGCCTGAAAGACCAGTGGGCCATGCAGATGCGCCGCGAACCCACCGACGACGAGTTGCGCGGCCTCATCGACGCGCACGTTCGCGAGGAGGTGTACTACCGCGAAGCCATGCGCATGGGCCTCGACGCCAACGACACCATCGTGCGGCGCCGGCTGGTGCAGAAATTGACCTTTCTCACCGAAGATGTGGCCACAGCCGCACAACCGGAGCCCGCCGCGGTGCAGGACTACTACGCGAGCAATCTGGCGACCTATACCCGCCCCGAACGCATCTCCTTCCGCCACCGCTACTTCAGCGTCGACCGTCGCGAGAATGCTGAGGCGGACGCCGAAGCCGCGCTGACCGACGAATCTGTGACCGGCGACCCCTTCATGCTGCAACGCGCCTACGCCGAGCGTTCCGAGCGCGAAGTGGGCGACCTGTTCGGCAGGCAGTTCGCCGAAGATCTGTTCGCCCTGGAAGGGGATGGCTGGCTCGGCCCGGTGAGGTCCGCTTACGGCTGGCATCTGGTGAAGATCGAAGGGCGCCTGCCGGAGGCGGTCATGCCGCTGGAGGAGGTGCGTGAACGGGTGACATCCGACCTGCAGATGAGCAAGCGCAAAGCCGCCAACGAGCGCTTCTATGAGGCACTCCTCGAGCAATACAACATCGAGCGACCGTGACCACACTTCTGCGCATCATCGTCGTCACCCTGCTGGCAGGCACCGCCGTCGCCCACGAGGTGCGCCCCGCGTACCTGCAACTCGACGCGCAGGACGACGGCACCTGGCACATTCTCTGGAAACAGCCGGTGCTGCAGGACCGGCGTTTACCCATCGATCCGGTGTTTCCGGAAGATTGCGAGCTATCCGCCACACAGGCGCCGGAGTTCACCGGCGACGCCCTGCTGGAGCGATGGTCGACCGCCTGCGATTTGAGCCAGGCGACGATCCGCATCAACGGCCTGACAAGAACACTCACCGACGTGATGGTCCAGGTACGCCACGCGGACGGCGCGAGCGACAGCTACCTGCTGCGCCCGGAGTCTCCCCAGATTGACCTCGCCAACGCAGCCCCCCCTGCGTTCGAGTATTTGTGGCTCGGCGTCGAGCACCTGCTGTTCGGCATCGACCATGTGCTGTTCGTCATCGGCCTCGTGTTGTTCATCCCCGGTCGCATGGATCTCCTGAAGACCATCACCGCATTCACCGTGGCGCACAGCGTCACACTGGCGCTCTCCGTGCTCGACCTGGTGAGCGTGCCGCAAGCACCGGTGGAGGCGATCATCGCCCTGTCGATTCTCTTTCTGGCCCGGGAGCTGGTCGTGCCGGAGGAACGCCGCTCTGCGCTCACCCGGGCGCGGCCGTGGATCATGGCCCTGCTGTTTGGCCTGCTGCATGGTCTCGGCTTCGCCGGCGTGCTCACCGAAATCGGCCTGCCGAAGGATCAGCTCGCCCTGTCGCTGCTGCTGTTCAACGTCGGCATCGAGCTCGGCCAGATCGTCGTCATCATCGCCGTACTCGTGGTAATGGCGCTCCTGCGTGCGCTCACCCGCAGCCGCGTACCGGTGAGCGCTTACGCCTGGGCCATGGGCTGTGTTGCAGGGATGTGGACGCTGGAACGCGTGATCGGTGTCTTCTGATATGCTCCGCGCATGAACTATGCAGTGATGATTCGTCGTGGCCGGGCGCTTGCGCCGGCCCCGACACCGGCACAACCAACGGCGGGCTGACCTCTCTCAGCACTTTCTGAAGCCGGGCAGCGCGGCGCGCCTGATCGGGCTGACGGCTATAGCGCAGCATGAGATGGTCGTTGAGATCGGTGCAGGCCGAGGCGTGCTTACCGGCCTGTTGTCTGCGCGCGCCTCGCACGTGGTCGCAGTAGAGATCGATCCCTACCTGGCGGCGGCGCTACGCAGGCAGGGCTTCGACCGCGTGCACATCTTAGAAACCGACTTCCTGCAGATGCCGCTCCCCGATCAACGCTACCAGGTTGTCGGCAACATCCCCTACGCCCACTCGGCAGCGATTATTGACAAGCTCGTCTGTGCCCCCGTGCCGCCTGCCGACGCCTGGCTGGTGGTGCAACGGGAGTTTGCCCAGAGGTTGTGTGGATCACCATTCGGCCGGGAGTCCATACGTTCGCTGGAGCTGAAGCCCGCCTGGCACCTGGAAATCATCGATCATCTGCAGCGCACGGAGTTCAGCCCTCCGCCAGCAGTAGAGTCGGTGTTTCTGCACCTGCACTACCGCCATCGTCCGCTCATCGAGATCGACGCAGCGGTTGACTGGCGCCGCCTGCTCGACAACGCATTGCCCAGCTCATCACTGCGCAGCGGTCTTGCGGGGATACTGAGCAAACGGCAGATCCACAAACTCGCAGGCGACTATCGCTTCCACGTCGACGACCCGCCCGGCGCGCTCCGCTTCGAGCAGTGGCTGGGTATCTTCCGCTTCGTGCGGCGCCTCAACAGCCCACAACGTGCGCGGCGATCTTCTCCGCCGCCATAATCGTCGGCGCATTCAGGTTGCCGTTCGTAACGCAGGGGAAAATCGAGGCATCCACGACGCGCAGCGCCTCCAACCCCCGCACACGGCCTTCGGCGTCCACCACCGCACCGTCGTCGCTGCCCATACGGCAGGTGCCGCACGGGTGGTAGGCACTCTCCGCGTTGGCGCGTATCCAGGCGTCGAGCGCATCATCGGTTGCCACCTCCGCCCCCGGCGCCAGCTCCGCGCCCCGGTAGGTATCGAACGCCGGCTGCGAAAAGAGACGCCGGGCGATTCGGACCGATGCACGAAACACCTCGCGATCGCGCGCATCGGATAGGTAATTGAATACGATACGCGGCGCCACGGCTGCCTGGCGGGAAGTAATGTGCACGCTACCGCGACTCTCAGGCAGCATGGGCCCGGTATGGATCTGAAAACCATGCTCTGCCGCCACCCTGGAGCCGTCGTAGTGCATGGCGGCGGGCAGGAAGTGGAACTGCACGTCCGGCCACTGGGCCTGAGGTCCACTCCGCACAAAGCCGCCGGTTTCAAAGTGATTGGTTGCGCCCAGACCGTCGCGGCGCAAGAGCCAGCGGCCGCCGATCCAGGCTTTACCGAACAGATTCAGCCAGCTGTGCAGAGACACCGGCTGGGTGCAACTGCGTTGCACATAAACCTCCAGATGATCCATGAGGTTTTCTCCCACTCCGGGGAGGTGATGCACGAGCGGGATACCAAGGGCTGCGAGGCGTGTGCCGTCACCGACTCCCGAGCGCTCCAGAAGCCCAGGGCTGCCGATGGCACCGGCACACACCAGCACTTCCCGGCGCGCTCGCACAAGCTGTCCGCTCGTCAGCACCACACCGGCCGCACGCTTGCCCTCGAAGCGCAACGATGCGGCAAGCACCCCGCGGCGTACGCACAGGTTGTGGCGCTGCATCGCCCGGTCGAGATACGCCCGCCGAGCGCTCCACCGTTTGCCGCCGTGCACGGTCATGGCGAGCGGCCCCAGGCCCTCCTGAGGCGGCGTGTTGAGATCACCCAGCACATCGAAGCCGGCCTGCCGGCCCGCATCGAGGAAGGCTCCGTACAGCGGGTTATTCTGCAGTCCATGCGCCGGCATCAGCCGCGACTCGGCGCGTTCGAACCAGGGCAACACGTCCTGCCAGCGCCAACCAGCCGCACCCATGTCATGCCAGCGATCGAAGTCGCGCGCATGCCCACGCACGTAGACCATGCCGTTGATGGCGCTGGAGCCACCGAGCCCGCGCCCCCGCGGACAATGCAGCACGCGCCCATCCATACCGGGCTCCGGCTCGGAGACGTAGCCCCAGTTGTAGCGACGGCGGTTCATGGGGATGGACAGCGCGGCCGGCATGTCGATGAACACGCTGTCGTTGCCGCCGCCCGCCTCCACTAACAGAACGTCGCACGAACGGTCGGCACTCAGGCGCTCCGCCAGCACACAGCCGGCAGAACCGGCGCCAACTATGATGTAGTCGTAGGTCTCGATCATCTCGCCCATGGCCACTTCGATATTTGCAGGCGCGTACTGTAACCTGAAGCCATGCAACCCACTGAGACCGGCGGCCGGCGAGAAATCGACTGGTTCATATTCTGCGCTTCTGCGCTCATCGTTTACCTCGTGTGCATTCCGCTGGGGCTGTACCCGAACGCAGGTGCCGAGGCGCTGAACACGGCATTCGAGTTCGTTACCGAGCGCCTGGGGGTGGTGTATATCCTCTTCGCCGCGTTTGCGCTCGTGTTCCTCCTATATCTTGCGTTTTCCCGCTACGGCAGCATCCGGCTGGGAGACGCACCTGCGGAATTCTCGGACTTCAGCTGGGCAGCCATGCTGTTCTGCGGTGGCATCGGCACCAGCGTGCTGTACTGGGGCACCATCGAGTGGGGCTACTATTTCGCGGCTCCGCCGTTCGGCGTGCAGGCGGAATCACAAGAAGCGTTGCGCTGGGCCACCAGCTACCCGATTTTCCACTGGGGATTCACCGGTTGGGCGCTGTACTGCCTGCCGGGCATCGCCAGTGCCTATGCCTATCACGTGCGGAAAGACCCGGTGCTGCGCCTGAGCGCTGCCTGCAGGCCGGTGATTGGCCGTCACGCCGACGGCATCCTCGGCCGCGTGATCGACCTTCTCTATATGGTGGGACTGATCGGCGCCACCAGCACCGGTATCGGCCTTGCCGTACCGCTCATCGCTTCGTGCCTGGGCGAGATGTTCGGCTGGCAGGAGACCTTTCTGCTGAAGGTATTCGTCATCACCGGCGTCACCGCCGTGTTCAGCATCAGCGTGTGGGTGGGTCTCGAGAAAGGCATCAAGCGTCTCAGCAACGCCGCCGTGTGGATGGCGTTTGCGCTTCTGGCATTCGTGCTCATCAGCGGCCCGACGATCTACATCCTCGAAACCGGCACGACCACGTTCGGTTTCATGTTGCAGAACTTCCTGCGTATGAGTACCTGGACCGATCCAGCGGGCAGCGCCCGGTTCGTCGAGTCGTGGACCGTGTTCTACTGGGCATGGTGGCTGGCGCTCGGCCCGTTCATGGGCATCTTCATTACCAAAATCTCCGCCGGACGCACCATCGCCCAGGTGGTGCTGGGGTCCCTCGGCTACGGCACCCTCGGCTGCACCGTCTTCTTCGTCGTGCTGGGCACCTATGCAGTACATCTGAACGCCACAGCACAGGTGCCGCTGCTCGACATGCTGGCGGACAATCGCGCCGCCGAAGCCGTGGTGGCGGTGATCGCTTCACTGCCGCTGGCCAAGCTGATGGTGCCGCTGTTCTGTGCCATCTGCGTCATATTCGCGGCCACCAGCTACGATTCCGCCTCCTACACGCTGGCTTCATCTACCACACGCGAACTCACCACCGTCTCCCATCCCGCACGCTGGAACCGATTGTTCTGGGCGGCAACGCTCGGCATGGTGCCGATCACGCTGATCTACATTGGCGGGTTGCGCCCCCTGCAGTCCGCCGTTGTGGCCGTCAGCCTGCCGCTGTTGCTCGTGGTCATGCTGATGACGTGGGGGTTGCTCCGAAGCCTGCGTCAAGACACGCAGGGCGCGAACTAACAGACATCCCACAGGGCACAACATTCCTCTTACAAGGCGCCTCGACAACACTGTCACAATCACCATGTGATCCAGTTCTCATGAAGTGACCGAGGCAGCCCCATGTCAGAAGCAGTACACCCGGATAGCAAACCTCGCAGCTTGGGTGCCATCGCCTGGCTCGGCATCGCAATCGCCGCTTTCGCAGGCATTGCAACGTTTCTGCTTTCGTACGACCCGACATCCGGCGCCAACGAGCGCACCAACATACTGCTACTCGGGATCGGTGGAGAAGGCCACGCAGGCGGCAACCTGGCCGACAGCATCATGGTCGCCAGTATTCAGGGCGACGAAGCCGTACTGCTCAGCATCCCACGCGATCTATACATCGACATCCATGGCATTCGTACCGGTCGCATCAATGCAGCGCACGCCATTGGCGAATCGCGCTACCACGATGGGATTGGCCTGATGCGGACGACACTGGAAGAAACTCTAGGCATACCCATACATCACTATGTGCGCGTGGATTTCGAGGGTTTCGTCAGCACGATCGATGCAGTTGGTGGCATCCCGGTACACCTGCAGCAGCCGATATACGACACGCACTTCGAAAAGGAGTACGGCATCATCGACTACCCTGCCGGCGAGCATCAGCTCGACGGTCGGGATGCGCTCTACCTCGCGCGCTCACGAAAAACCAGCGCCCGCGGGGATTTCGATCGCGCTGCCCGCCAGCGCGCAATCCTGATGGGTGCCCGAGATCGACTGTTGAGCATCGACATCCTGACCAACCCGACGGCCATCGGCACGGTCTTCGAGGCAGCCGGCACGCATCTGCGCAGCAGCCTTTCTCTGTTCGACACCTGGGCGATGTATCACCGGGCGCGCGCAGTACAACGCATTGAGTCCATTGGTCTGGGTGATGTCACCGGCCTGTTAGCGCCAAGAACCATCGACGGCGCCCAGGTGCTGGTGCCGGCCGGCGAGGATCTGGCCGCCATTCGCCACTTCGTGGGCGATCTGCTGCGCGGCTGAGCCTGCACCGGACTCCGCACCCCTAACGCAGATTGCTACTTTTCGCTATGATCAGGCGTTACCAATCGAAACGGAGCCAGCCATCATGCGACGATTTCTGCCCGCTTGCGCCCTTCTTTCGCTCCTCGCCACCGCCGCCCACGCAGCACCCGTAGACAACTTCGTGCTGCTTGATCAGCACGGCAAGGCCCACGAGCTCTACTATCAGAGCGACGTCAAAGCGCTGGCACTGTTCATTCAGGGTAACGGCTGCCCGATCGCCCGCAACGCCTACATCGACCTCAAGGCCCTGCGCGAGCAGTTCGCCGATGCAAGCGTTCGATTCCTCATGCTCAACAGTAACCTGCAGGATGAGCGCCAGAGCATCGCCAGTGAAGCTGCCGAGTGGAACATCGACCTGCCTATCCTCGATGACACCACGCAACTCATCGGCGAGTCGTTGGGCCTGCGGCGCACCGCAGAAATGCTCATCATCGATACCAATACCTGGGAGATCGCCTATCGCGGCCCGATCAACGACCGGCTCGACTACGAGCGGCAGAAGCAGGAGGCTGGCGCCCACTACGCTGCAGACGCCATCAACGCCGTGCTGCAGGGCAGCCCTGTAGAGGTCGCCCAACGGCCGGGCAAAGGCTGCCTGATCAATTTTGCCAACGCCAATAAAGCACACGAAGAAATCAGCTACACCGACACCATCGCGCCGCTGCTCAAAGAAAAGTGCGCGGTGTGCCACACCGACGGCGGAATCGCGCCGTGGGCCATGTCGAGCTACGACATGGTGCGCGGCTTCGCCCCGATGATCCGCGAAGTGCTGCGCACCAAACGCATGCCGCCGTGGCACGCCGACCCGCATGTGGGCACCTTCGTCGGCGACCGCAGCCTGAGCGATGCGCAGGCAGCGACGCTCGTGCACTGGATCGAAGCCGGCAGCCCGCGCGGCACCGGCCCGGACCCTTTGAAAGAATCGCCGGTAGAGTATGTGGAGTGGCCTCTGGGTGAGCCCGACCTGATCGTCGAGGTGCCGGCGTTCACGGTGCCCGCCAGCGGCGTGGTCGACTACCAGTTTCCGGCGGTGGAGAACCCGCTGGACAAGCCGGTGTGGGTTCGCGCCGCAACCATCGTGCCGGGAGATCGCAAGGTCGTACACCATGTGCTGATGGGCGCTTCGGACCCGGGAACGATACCCAGCGACGACGAAAGCGTGTTCGACAACTACATCATCGGCTACGCGCCCGGTAACGAGTCGGCGCAGATGCCGGAGGGCACCGGTGTGTACGTGGAGCCCGGCACCCACTTCCTGTTCCAGATGCACTACACGCCCTACGGCAAAGAGGCCACAGACCAAACGAAGGTTGGCCTGTACTTCCACGATGCACCGCCGAAGAACTTCCTGCGGCACACCGTGGTGATCGACCCGACCATCAACATCCCGCCGAATGATGCCGCTTATGAGGAAGCCGCCTACTACGAGTTCGACAAGGACGCACTGATCTACTCGCTGGTGCCGCACGCGCATTACCGCGGCAAGGCGTCGCGCTTTGAGCTGGCCTACCCCAACGGCGAGCGTGAAGTGATCCTGTCGGTACCGAACTACGACTTCAATTGGCAGCGCACTTACGAGTTCACCAAGCCGAAAGCCATTCCGGCCGGTACGCGTCTGGTGCATGCGACGGTGTACGACAACTCCTCGCGCAACCCCAGCAATCCGGACCCGGAAAAGCAGGTGCCCTGGGGCCTGCAGAGCTGGGACGAGATGCTCTACGGTGCTGTGAGCTACGCCTGGCAGGAGGAGACCAGCGCCGAGCCGATCCACAACAAGCAGCTCGCCGAAACCTATCAGTGGGTGGGATTCCTCGACCGGGACATGGATGGCAAGCTGAGCTGGCAGGAACTTCCCCAACGTCTGAAGAAGCGTCTCGTGCAAGGGTTCAAGATGGTCGACCGGAACGAAGACGGCGGCCTGGATGCTGAGGAGTTGTACCAGATGAACCAACGGCAAACGGCTTCAACGGGGCGTTGATCGGCATGTGAAACGCAAGGCCCGCGAGATCGCGGGCCGACACCGCCATGAGCGCGCAGCTACCACTCCACACCAAGATCGCCTTCGGCGCGGGAACGATTTCCGACGGCGTGAAAAACACATCGTTCAACACGTTTCTGCTGTTCTTCTACACCCAGGTCGTGGGCCTGTCCGGTTCCGCCGCCGGCACCGTGATCCTGCTGGCGCTGATCGTCGATGCCGTCACCGATCCGCTGGTGGGCCACATCTCGGATCACTTCCAGTCACGCTGGGGCCGCCGGCACCCGTTCATGTACGCCGCGGCTCTGCCCATGGGCGTGTGTTTTGTGCTGCTGTTCAACCCCCCAGCGGACGCCTCCACCACCATGCAGTTTGCCTGGATGCTGGTGTTCACCATCGGCGTGCGCGTTGCGATGACCTTCTACGCGGTGCCAAGCAGCTCCCTCACCGCCGAGCTGACCGACGACTACGACGAACGCACGGGCCTGGTCAGCTTCCGCATCCTCGCGGGTTGGCTGGGCGGTCTGGCGGCAGCACAAGTGGGCTATCTGGTGTTCTTCGCACCTTCCGAGGCCTACCCGGACGGTCGGTTGAACGCTGCCGCCTACGGCGACTACGCGCTGCTCTGCGGCGCCGTCATCATCGTCGCCATCCTCATCTGCGCGATCGGCACGCACCGCCTGATCCCGCAACTGCACCAGCCCGCACCGGGTCAGCACTTTTCTTTTACGCAGTTTTTCCGCGAGCTCAAACAGGTGTTCTCCAATCGGGCCTATCTCGTGCTCGTGCTGATGATTCTGATCGTGGCGACGGCGACCGGCTTTACCGACGTGATGAACCTCTACGTCACCACGTATTACTGGGAGTTTTCCACCGACGAAATCGCCGTGGCGGTGGCGGCGGCCGCCGTCGCTACGGTGTTGGCATTTGCCGTCACTCCCGTTCTGTCACGCCGCAGCGACAAGAAGACGGTGATGACGTGGACCATGGCCTCGATCACGTTCATTGGTCCGCTGCCGGTGACGCTGCGATTGTTCGACCTCATGCCGGCCAACGACAGTGCGCTCCTGCTGCCAATCATTGTCGCCTACACCGGCTTCATCGTGTTCGTTGCGGTGGTGGTGATGATCGTCGCGGGGTCGATGATCGCCGACACCATCGACCTCAACGAACGAGACTACGGGGTACGTCAGGAGGGCATGTTCAACGCCGCCTGGTCGCTGCTGTCGAAGGCCACCTCCGGCATCGGCGGCTTCATCGCCGGTGTAGCGCTGGATGTCATCGCTTTCCCTGCACGGGCGCTGCCCGGCGAGGTAGACGCCAGCACCGTGGACGCGCTGGGTATCGCCGTGGGGCCGGGGATCTTCATCTTCTGGGTGACGGCGCTGGTCATCCTCGGCTTCTATCCGCTCACCCGCGAAAAACACCATGCAGTGATCGAGGGGCTGCGCGCGCGAAAGCTCACCGCGCAGGAGGGGGCGGCGGCGTTGCCGCCAGAAAACACAGCGAACCCAACAACGCAAAACCCGCAAGGATCGTGAAGCCCATCTGATAGTCGCCGTAGATGTCGGCCAGCACGCCGGCAACGATCGGCCCACCAGACATGCCGAACATCACCACCAGCGATGAAAAACCCATGATCGTGCCGAACGCGCGGGTACCGAAATAATCGGCGCGCATGGCCACCATCAACGGCCCGCGGATGCCCCACGCCAGACCATGCAGCGCGCAGAACACCACCACACCCAGCATGGAGGTGGTGTAGGTAATCAGCAGCATGCCGAGCGTGTGCGCCACCATGCACCACACGCACACCAGCCGCTTGTCGAACCGATCACCAATCACGCCGCCAGCGGTCTGACCCACCATCTGAAACAACGTCAGCCCCAGCACCACCTGGGAGGCACCGATCAGACTGAAGCCCTGCCCTTCGGTGAGATGCGGGATGAGATGCACCATCACCGACGACACGATGAGCAGCGCCAGGGCGTGCCCCAGCGAGATGAACCAGAACGTCGCCGTGGCCATGGCCTGTCGGGCGGTGAACTCCACCCCATCCTGCGCATGCGCTGCCGCCTCGGCACTGGTCGCCACGCCGTCCGGCCGCTGACCATAATCCTCCGGCCGGTGCCGCACGAGCTGCACCACGGGCAGACCTACCACCCAGATGATTACGCCGCTGGCCAGCGCCACGGCGCGCCAGCCGTAGGCCTCCAGCGCCAGGGCCAGCAGCGGCACACACAGACCACCGAGCGAATAGCCGAGCTGCGACCACGACACCGCCGTGCCGCGATAGCGGCGAAACCAGTTCACCAGCGACACCATGAGCGTGGCGTAGCCACCGAGGCTCGCGCCGAGCGCGATGAGCACGAAGGAGAGATAGAACGAAACGATGTCCTGCACCTGGCTGAAGAGTACGAAGCCAAGGCCAAAGAGCGCCATACCGACGCTCAGAATGGGACGCGGACCGAACCGGTCCACCAGCCAACCCTGCAGTGGGCCGAGTATGCCGCTCTCGATGCGGGTGAGCGCAAATGCACCGGACAGCGCCGCCTTGCTCCATTCGAACTCCGCCTGCAGCAGCACCACGTAGGCGCCATAGGACGACATCCACAGCAGCGCGGAGAACCATTGCACGCCGCCGGCGGTGAGCACGATCCACCAGCCGTAGAACACGCGTCCGCCGGGACGCATCATGGCGTCCAGACGGTGTAGAGATTCGGTGATCATGGAACCGCCCATCATACGGGGGTTTCAACGAACGCAGCACCCTCCACATGTCCTTGATATGCTCAAAGCTTTGCAACCGCAGGAGCTTCACGTGATCAGGACCCGATTCACCGAAATGTTTGGCGTCGAAACACCCATCACCATGGGCGGCATGACGGGGGTAGGCTACGGCGACCTGGTGGCAGCCGTGGCCAACGCCGGCGCCCTGGGTTTCATCACCGCGCACATGTTCCCCACAGCCGAGGCGCTGGCAAAAGAAATCGAGCACACCCGCGAGCTCACCGACAAGCCGTTCGGTGTCAACATGACCATCCTGCCGTCCATCAACCCCATTCCCTACGATGAGTACCGCCGCGCCATCATCGAAACCGGGGTGAAAGTGGTGGAGACCGCCGGGCGCAGCCCGGAGCCGCACCTGCCGGACTTCAAGGCGGCTGGGGTGAAGGTGATTCACAAGTGCACCTCCGTGCGCCATTCGGTCAGCGCGGCGCGCCTGGGCGTGGACGTCATCAGCATCGACGGCTTCGAGTGCGCCGGCCATCCCGGTGAAGACGATGTGACACTGATGGTGCTGTTGCCGGCCACGGTGGATGCGGTAGACATCCCGGTAATCGCCTCAGGCGGCATGGCCGATGGCCGCAGCCTGGTGGCAGCGCTATCGCTGGGCGCCGAGGGCGTGAACATGGGCACCCGGTTTCTGGCAACACAGGAAGCGAAGATTCACGCCAACGTCAAGCAGGCCATCGTCGACAACACCGAGCGCGACACACGGCTCATCAACCGCACGTTGCGCAACACCGCACGGGTCGCCCGCAACGCAGTCTCCGAGGAAGTGGTGGCCATCCAGCAGGACGCCAGCAAGACCTTCGAAGACGTGAAAGCGCTTGTTGCCGGCGTGCGCGGCCGCGCCAACGTCCTGGAAGGCGGCGACATCGACGGCGGCATCTGGACGGTGGGCCAGAGCCAGGGCCTGGTGCACGACATCCCTACCTGCGCCGAGCTCGTGGCGCGCATCAGCGCCCAGGCCGAGGAAATCATCAATGGCCGACTCGGCCGTCTGACGGGTTGAATTACATGAAGCTCGAGAACATCCCATACGGCAGCGATCCCGACTACATCCGCCAGGTGGTAGAGCGCGACGGCGCTGCCATCCTGACCGGTGTTCTGGGAAAGGACGACCTGGCAACCATCACCGCCGACCTGTCTGCGCACATCAACCGCACACCCATGGGCAGCGACGACTTCACCGGCCGGCGCACCCAACGCACCGGCGCGCTGGTCGCCCGCTGCCCTTCCGTGCGACCGCTGGTTACCAACCGGGCCGTGCTCGACGCCGGCAGCGCTTTTCTGGCGCCGTTCACCGAGCGCATCATTCTGCACCTGACGCAAACCATCTACATCCACCCAGGCCAGGGCGCGCAGATCCTGCACCGCGACCGCCTGGCGTGGGGCACGCACATCCCGCAGAGCATCGAACCGCAGTTCAACACCATCTGGGCGCTCACCGATTTCACCGCAGAGAACGGTGCCACCCGAGTCGTGCCCGGCAGCAACCACTGGGACTGGCAGCGCCGCGCGCAGCCGGAAGAAATCACCCAGGCAGAGATGGCAGCCGGCAGCGTGCTGCTCTACAGCGGCAGCGTGCTGCACTCCGGCGGCGAAAACCGCGCCCAGGATTCGCGCCTGGGTCTGAACATCACCTATTGCCTGGGCTGGCTGCGTCAGGAGGAAAACCAGTATTTGAGCTGCCCGCCGCACATCGCCAGAGATCTCGACCCGGAGCTGCAGGAGCTCCTGGGCTACACGCAAGGCAACTACGCGCTCGGCTACTACTCGGACCCTGAGAGCGAGGAGCCGAACCGCGATGTCCTGCCGCCGGAGATGGCGCTGGGACGCATGCCGAGGCCGGGCATGGGCATGTCACTTTCAGACGCCACCGACTCGGGTGTAGATACGGAGAAGTACGGCGATCAGATCTGAGGGCAGCTATCGGGTGTTGCCGTCACCGTCGGTTGTGTAGCTGACCGCATCTTCGGCCACCATGGCCAGCGCTCCGGGCTCCATACCCCCTGACGCTGCCTGCCTGAAGTACGCGTTCGTCTCCGGGTCGGTGCAGAACAGGTAACAACCCTTCATGCCGCGGGTCAGCAGCGTGCGATAGGTGTTTCTGATGATGCGGTCCGCCGCGTTGCGGGCAGCCTGTGGATCTCTCTTGAGCCAGGACTTGTACCCTCGGATGGAACGATCCTGGGACGATCTTTGCGAAGCGTCCGTCACGATCTGACCACCTCTCACCAGAAGGTCCGGACCGATGATCACCCCCACGTAGTCCAACTCCAGGCCCTGACAGGTATGAATGCAGCCCACTTCCTCCACTGAGTCCGGCTGCATGATCCAAAGACCGCCGTCCTTGTCCAGGTTCCAGCGCGCCGCAAAACCGTACTCCGCCATCACCACGTCGCGGATGCTCGGGTCTTTCTTGCCCTTCCAGTCCCAGCAGTAGCCAGCCACCATGCGGCTGCGGTTGTTCACCGCGTTGTGCGCGACGATGCGTTCACGCAACGCGTGGGGTGAGTCGCACACCTCGAAGTGATAATCCAACCCACCCAGCGTCGTGTTGGCCGACGCACGTACGCCGAGCACATGGTTGACCCAGGCGAGATAGCCGTCGGAGCCGTTGCAGCGAAACTGCGAGGTCAACGCCATCTCCTGTACGGACGCACCTTCCCGTTCCGCCATGCTGCGCAGCAGGGCTTTCTCGCCCACATCCTGCATGGTGACGCGCTGATCATCATCTACGAAAAACACACTCAGCTTCGCGGCACGGATGATCTCCGCCACCTGGTGCTCGCCGAGATTTCCATACATGCCGGACTTCTCGTTGAGCCGATGCGCCTCATCGACGATGAGCACATCGATCATGTCCGCAGGCGCATCCACGTAAGAACCGGACGACTTGAACAGATTGGTGATGTGGGTCTTGCGCATGGTGCCGGCGAGCTTGGCCTGAAACACCGCCCGGGGTGCGGCGTTGCGTGTCACATACTGCGCCACCAACTCCCTGCCGGTCAGCGCCACCAGAAGATTGATCGCCACCACGGATTTCCCCGTGCCTGGACCACCCTCGACAATCAACACCTGCTTCGCGCCCTGCTGCGCCGCAGCCGCCATGCTCAGCGCCTGTTCGTAGACCTGCTTCTGCTCATCGATCAGAACAAATTCACGATTACCCTGGAGTAGCGAGGCAAGGTGTTCCGCCAGACTTTTCGACGGCTTGAGCCGACCCTGCTCCAGCCGGTATAGCACGCGCTTGCGGTCGCCCTTGCGAATGTGCCTGCGCAGGAACGCCTGCAACGCCTGGCTGTCACCGCGGGAGAACAACGGCGCTCTTTCGAGGTGCTGCGCATAGAAGTCGTCCTTGAGTGCGGCATCCGCGACCATGTTGTGCAGATAGGCACACGGCTGCAGCCGAATGCGTCCATCGTGCGCGGCCTCGTTGAAATCGCCTATCAGCGCGGCGTACGTCCATGCCTGATACGACGGGTGCAGCACCTCCCGCACAGCCCCTCCAAGAAAGGTCGCAACCACCGCGTCCTTGCCTGTGGGTAACGCTTCGGACCACTGTTTGAGCTCGACGATCACCGCGGTGTCCCGGTCCTGCGCATCCCGCCCGGTCAGCAGGAAATCAATGCGCTTGGAGGACTGCGGAATGGTGAACTCGATCGCCACGCCCGCGTCCGCGGGGATAGCAGCGCTCTGCAGGGCGTTGTTCATGTACTGCATGGAGTTCTTCCAGGACTCCACTTCAGATTGGCTCGTCGAGGCGCCGGTCTGGCGTTGGTATGCCTCGAGAATGCGCTGTTCGATGACATTGGAGAACACATCTTCCGTGAACTCCCCGCGCAGCGCTTCGTAAACGATCACCGGGTAGCGTCGTACTTACGCGCACTGCCGCGCACGAGTTCAGCGGGATATTTGCGCGCGTTGCGCTCGAGCTTACTGCTCACCGCATCCGCGATATCGACATCCAGCACATCGGCGAGCCGCGCCAGGTAGATCTGCACATCGGCAATCTCGTCGGCCACCTGCGCGCGCTGCTCATCAGACAGCTCGGATGATTGCTGCTCCGTGAGCCACTGGAATATCTCCAGCAGCTCCCCCGATTCCACAGAGAGCGCCATGGCGAGATTCTTCGGTGAGTGGAACTGCTCCCAGTCGCGTTCCCGGGCAAACACCCTGAGCTTTGCCTGCAACGCATCGATGTCCACGCCGATCGCTCAGGCAGCGTCGAATGTGATGTACAGCTGCGGCACGTTGCGCAGGATGAAGCTCGGTTCGGCTGTCGGTGGCGGGTGCGCTGCGGAAAGACGGATGTTGCGCATGCGCTCGAGCAACGCCGGAAAGCCCAGATTGAGCTCCTGCCGTGCCAGGGGTGCACCGATGCAGTGGTGAATGCCTGAGCCGAAGGCGAGCTGCATGCCGGCTTTCGGCCGGTGCAGGTTGACCACGTCCGGCTCCGGAAACTGCCGCTCGTCGCGGTTGGCGGCACCGTAGCGCAGCATGACCATCTGACCGGCCTGGATCGGGTAGCCGCCGAGCTCCGTGTCTTTCGTGACCAGCCTGGGCAAGCCCTGCACGGGAGACTCGTAGCGCAGCACCTCTTCGACAAAGGTGCGGGTGAGATCCGGATTGTTGCGCAGCGTGTCCTGCAGCTCGGGGTTTTCGCACAGGGCCAGCATGCCCCAGCCGAAGGTGCTGGTCGTCGTTTCGTGCCCTGCCACCAGGAACTGGTTGAGGATGGATATCATCTCGCCGTGGGTGAGCGGCCGGTCGTCCGGCTGCAGGGTGCTGGCCGCGAGGATGCTGATCATGTCGTCCTGCGGGTCCTGGCGCCGCGCTTCGATGACGCGAATGAGCAGGTCCTGCAGGTCGAGCTGCACCTGCGCGCGCCGCAGCATCTCTTCCGGGGGTAATGGGCTCATGCGCAGCGCAGCCGCCGATACCGTGGCCGCCTCATCGAAGAACTCGCGATCCTCCTTCGGGATGCCGAGCCGGTCGCCGATGATTTCCAGAGGCACAGGCCCTGCGAACCCCTCCATGAAGTCGACATCGCCTCCCGGCACGAGCGAGCCTGCAAGCGCATCTGCCGTGCGCTCCACCACCGCGCGCACCTGGTCTTCGGCTTTCTTCACCTGGCTGCCGGTGAACAGCGCACTCACCAGCGAGCGGTACTTCGTGTGATCGGGCTCATCGAGCGTCAGCATGGTGGGCGGCACCTCCACCATGCGACGGGCGATATCGTCTATCTGCGCGCGTACCTCAGCCGGTACCATCGCCAACCCCGCCTCGCGGGTGGTGTTCATGAAGGCATCAAAGCGGCTCGAGTAGGTGGCGGTGTCCTTCAGCGCCTCGCGTACCAGATCGTAGCGGGTGACATAGTGGAGATTCATCTCCGGCATGAAGTACACCGGCGCCTCATCACGCAGCGTCTTGTACGCCGCATAGGGATCAAGCAGCGTTTCCACGTCGAAAACGTTGATCTTCTGCGCTTCAGCCATATGCCCTCCTACTTGGTCTGTCTGCTATTGGTCTGCTT
Organism: Gammaproteobacteria bacterium; assembly: GCA_030428905.1. Taxonomy (GTDB): domain Bacteria; phylum Pseudomonadota; class Gammaproteobacteria; order Pseudomonadales; family Azotimanducaceae; genus SYFY01. The sequence continues at coordinate 7,425 of JAUIED010000012.1, read as the reverse complement.
CCAGCGGCTCGACGGCGGTATCAAACGCTATTTGCGCGACCAGCGCCCCGCTGTAAAAACGTAGCCGCCGCTGGACGTCCGCTCGATGGCTTTTCGCCCCGCCAGCACCTCCACATCGGTGCGACCAATGCCGTTCTTGGCAGCGATGCGCTCGTACTCGGCACGGCGTTTGTCGTTGACGTCGTTGACAAGCGCCACCACGTCTGCGCCGGGGGCGGCGACCACAAAGCCGAGGTAGCCGTCTTCACGCTCGCCAATCAGGCCCTGCGCCTTGGCTGAATCCAGGTCGGCTGCCCAGGCGACCAGCGCCACGAGGCATGCAATACCTGCCAGTACCACTCGAAATTTCTTCATAACCACCTCAGAACAGGTCGCTGTCTTCGCTGAAAATGTCATCCAGCTCTTTGTCCACCTTTACCAGTATACGGTGTTCGATGTTGACGTTGAGATTGATGGTGATGGGCTCATCCGTGGCCACCTTGACGGTGGGCGTGCAGGCGCCCAGTGCCAGAACGGCCAGTCCGATCAGTGCCGTGCGTGTCATTGCTTTCCTCGCTGATTGAATTTCCTGTCCACCTGCCGTTCCACGCGTCGGGTGACTTCGTCCTGCAGGCGCAGGCTCTTCAGAAGCACCGGCACATTCTCGCTGATGTTCAGGTTGTAGTGAATGGCACGTCCGGCTTCGATGGCGGGATTCGACCCTTCGAGCCGCACGCTTGCCTTGAAATCTCCGTTTTCCGCGTAGTCGATGCCGGCGCGCAGCACGCTGTAGCGGAAGTCCTCCAGCGCACGCAGCACGATGTCGAGCCCCGGCTGGGCGATGGAGCGGGCGAGCTTCTCATCAAGCTGGATGGTGCCGCCGCTTGCCGCCGCCACCGTGCCGCCGGTCACCGACACACCGGTTTCAGTGATGGCAACCGGGATGTTGCCGGAAAGGCGACCAGTAGCCCGGATGTCTTCTCCTTCCAGCGCCACCACCTCGGCCAGGTCCAGGTTGTCGAGCGCCACTTCGAAGACGCTGCGACCGCGCGCCACATCGTAAACAAGCGGCTGGCGCACGGCGAAGGCGCCGCCCAGCAGCGCGCCCTGCAACGCCTCGACGGTAACCTGGGCTTCAGACACCTCGGCGTCGAAGGAGATGTCGCGCAGCACAACCCCTACATCCACGGCCGCCACCTTTGCCGCAGGCAACATGGCCCGCCATGCATCGTCATCACCGCGAACTTCGTACCGTCCATCAATGCCCTGGATGATCAGATCGTCATACAGTGCGGCGCCGTCCGTTAACGCTCCCTGAACGGTGTAGGTGTTGCGCGTGCCGAGGCTGGCGCGCAGCGTTCCGTTAAACCTTCCCGCGGTGAGGTCGTAGGCTTCCTTCCAGCCCAGCCAGCGCGCCAGCAGCGGCTCGGACACATCGAGTGTGTAGTCGGCGTCGATGCGCATCGGATCTTTCAGAAACAGCGTTGGCTGCGCAACGAGGCCCGCGCCGCGTACCGTCCCCGATACCCGCCAACCGCCATCGTCGGCGGCGACGAGGTCCGCATCCAGCGGCGGCAGAGACAGTTGTGCTGAACGTACCCGCACGCCAGTTCCAACCAGATTCCAAAGTGACCCCTGGGTGCTGGCAGAAAACCCGGAAAACTCGGCGCGATAGTCGCCACTGGCCAGCCACATGGATGCGCGCGCTTGCACCCGCACCTGCCCGTCGGCCAAGGCAAAGCTGCCACGCACAGCGCCATCCAACTCCGTAGAAAACGCCGACAGCACAACAAACTCGGCGCTACCCAAGGCAAAATCCCCCTGCCCTTGCAACGTGTCCCCGGCGAGGTCGAAGCGCGCATCAACGGTTTGCCCCGCACGCACGAGCATCGTTTGATCGTCTGTTACCGTCGCCGTGATCGGCGTTTGCCAGAACCAGCCGGCACCGTGATCACCGCGCAGGTTGAGCTGGGGAACATCGATCTGCCAGGCATCCTGCCGCGCCACAACAACCTGCCGGGCGGCAAACTGCACACGGCCCTCCAGCGCCGCAATCTGCCCGGCCACGTGCAGGTTGGCGGTGCCTGTCAGGTTGGCGGCTTGTGCCTGTAACGGCTCCAACAGGCGGGCTGAAAAGTCCCCATCCAGCGACAGTTCCGTGATCGGCACACCTGCTGCTGTGGCGGCCGTCGTCAGCCGCGAACCGGCTAGCGCCAGCGTGCCCGCCACCTGAAACGCCTGCTCGTCGAACGACCCGTCTGCCTCTACCAGATTGTCGCCTTCCTGAAGGCGCAGGCGGAAGGCACCGGCAGCAGTAGTGGAGATGGAGCCTTCAAGCGTCAGGTCCAGAGGTTCGAACGCTATACGCAACCGCTGTACATTCAGCGCCGGAACAGCGGGTATCGAGGGCGCATCACCAGACCCCTCGGGCCAGGCAGCCACATGCACGTCGGCCAGAGCCATATCGACTGTAAGCAGAGCACGCCTGCGCGCATCGTAACGCACTACCACATCAGCAAGTTCCGCGCGCAGCCGGCCATCGTCGAAAACGACGCGGCCCACGCGCCATTCCTGGAGCCCTGGTCGATCGGCATCTGCCACTACAAGTCCCGGGACGAGTTGCGCCGCCAGGCCGGGCAGCCAGAACGGCAACGACGCGTACCCAGCAATTGTCAGGCCCACCAGGAGCAGCAGCAGGCCCCACAGGAGCCGTCGCATCACGCGAAGAAAGCCTGTACCGACGGCCGCAGTTTGAGGCCGTCCCGGTAGCCAAGGTCGATCAGGGCGCGCGCGAAATCCGCTTCGAAGAGCAGGTAGCTCGGCATACGCCACTCCTTGCCCCAGCCGCCGATGGTGCGCAGGAAAAGCCGGATTCCGCGCGGAAGCTGCACGGAGAAGCGCTGCGCAATCATCCGCAGATCTTCCGAGGGGCGAATCGTCATCACCCGAATCGGCCGCTTGCGCAACCGCCTTTTACGCCAGAACGGCACGGCCGCAAGTAGCCGATTGATCTCCTCCATACGCTCGATGTCGGTGTTCAGGTTCTCCGAGAACAGCGAATCCAATGTGTAGCCCGCCACCTCGGCGATGCCCGGAGCCTCGGCTTTGAAGTCGCCGACCGGCAGGCTCTCGTTGCGCACGCCGATCACCAGGATACGGTCCGCCCCCATCTTGATGACGGGGCTCAACGGCTGGGTCATGCGCAACGAACCGTCCACGAAATACTCGGCACCCACTGCCTGCGGCGGGAACAGGATCGGCAACGCGCTCGAGGCGAGCAGATGCGGCACCTCGATGCGCGTAGCTACGCTGTGCCGGCGCCGGGTGTGCCAGGCGATGAGTTCCGGACGTGCCTGAAAAAACGTCGTTGCTTCGCCCGTGGTGTAGTTGGAGGCGGTCACTGCAAAGCCGTCCAGATGCCCCTCGCGTATGCGCGAGGCCACCGCGTCGCGGTCACCCACGGTGCGTTCCAGCAGCACACCGAGCGGCGCATTGTTCAGCAGCGCCTGGGGCCGCCCATCCTTGCTGCCCATGAACGCCTGCAGCGCGCCGTACTCCATGGTGAACACATCGCTCGACGACATGTTGAGCCAGATGTCCTCCAGCCGCAGCACGCCTTCTGCGAAGTTGTGCGCGTACTGCGCCACCGCCATACCGTTGATGGATCCGGCGCTCACACCAGCAATGCTGCTGAACGGCAAGGCACCGCCATCCACCACATCTGCAAGCGCCTTGAGCACGCCCACCTGATAGGCAGCCCGGGCGCCTCCACCCGGCAGGACCAGACCTGGAGAACCGTTAAGACGCACGTTGAAGCTGTCGCCGCACCTCGGCCAGGCACTCGATCGTGGCGAGGGCCGTGGACTGTTCCTGGCTGATGTTGCGCACGATCACATCGGTATACCCCATATCTTCGAGCGCGCCGAAGTGCGCCACCGCCTCATCCACGGACCCAATCACCAGCGCATCTGCGTCCATACCGCGATAGCCCCGCTGCACCACCTTTTCTACCGCGGCGCGCGCATCCTGGCTGACCGGCGCCAGACAGATGTCCTTACGAATGGCGGTCGCAGTGGGCGCGCGCCCGAACTCCGCACAGCTCTGCCGGTATTCCGCTGCGGCCTGCGCCGCCTGCGGCAATGTCAGGGATGGCGATGCAAGCCACCCCTCACCCATTCGCGCAGCGCGGCGCACCGCGGGCGTCGCCTGCGCGCCGATCCACACTTCCACCGCTTCCGCCGGCACCGGGCTGATGGACGCATCTTCAATGTTCCAGTAGCGCGACTCGCGCACGGTTTCCCCTCGCCACAGCGCGCGCATGATGTCGAGGGCTGTTTCGAACATACCCACCCGGCGGCTGAAATCCACGCCGAGCGCACGGCTCTGAGCCTCCATGCCACCGAGCGCGCACTGCAGAATGAATCGGCCCGGCGCGATGGCCGACAGCGTGCCGATCTGCTCGGCCAGCAACACCGGATTCCACAACGGCAGCAGAAACAGCGCTCCGGCCGGCCGCTCACGCCACTCCGCCAACATCCTTCCGAGCATCGGCACATTCTGGAAGTAGGCGTTTTGCGTTGCGTGATGGTCACCCACGAACAGCGTATCGAGGCCGGCTGCGTTTGCCGCTGCGGCCCGTTCGACCATATGCTGTGCGCCGGTGCGGGCGTCAGGGATTTTGTAGTAGCTGGAGCAGACCGAGATGCCGATACGCATGGAGGTGCAGCGCGTTACAGACGTTGCGCTTACGTTACCACTAATCCTGTCGACAGGGCGCTCATGAACACCGCTACCTGCCCGAACTGTCATCACCATCGCCAAGGCGCGTATTGCAGCGCCTGCGGGCAGAACGATCGCGACTACCGACGTTCGCTGCCGCCGATGGTGATGGAATTGTTGCGTGAAGCCTTCGAGCTCGATGGCCGCATCGTACGCAGCCTGAAGCTGTTGTTTTTTCAGCCCGGTGCGCTCTCCGCAGCCTTCTCTGCGAACCAACGCGCACACTTCGTGTCGCCCGTTCGGCTCTACATCTTTGCGAGCCTGGTGTTCTTTTTCGTGTTTGCGCAAACGGCCGAGATTGCCGCCCCGAACGGACAGGCCGTGCAGATCGATCCCGACAAGCCGCTGAACGACGAACAGCTGGAATCATTCAGAGAAACCCTCGAACCCCGGGCCGCCGCTGCGCTGGATGCGATCATGGCCCGAGAGGAAGGCCTCGGCAAAGCGGCGCTCACGGCGCTGATGGAGGCCGTCACCAGCGCCGCCCCCGACGACCAGCCTTCGGCCACCGGGCGGCACATGATCTCTCAACTGGTGCTGGCACTGGACGATCCCGCTGAAACGTTCGATCGGCTCGTGGACAACGCACCGCTTGCGATGTTCTTCCTGCTGCCGGTCTACGCCCTGCTGCTCAAGCTGTTGTACTGGCGCTCCGGCAAGTACTACGTGGAGCACCTGGTATTTGCGCTGCACCTGCACGCATTTGCCTTCCTGGTGTTCTCCGTTATCGCGCTGCTGCCTGAGCAGCCGGCGTGGGTGGATGCGCTCATCGACGTTCTGCAGATCGGTTTCTTCGTGTACTACTTCCTGGCGCTGCGCCGCTTCTATGAGCAGAGCGGCACCCGCACGTTCTTCAAATTCGGCGCGCTGTGCATCGCTTATTCGATTCTGAGCATTCCGGCCATCCTGCTGATCATGGCGGTTACCGTGTCGCTCCTTTAAACGGCGCCGTGGGCCGTCAGCCGGGATAACGTGCCTGCAGCCCTTCGTACACCTGCTCCGGCGCATCTTCAGCGCCCAGATCGATGCCGGCCAGAAGCTCCACCAGATGCTCATTGTCCTCCCGCCCGTTCCACACCTTCACGTACGTTCCGGCTTTGTAGCCGTTGTCCTGACGAAAGTGGTTGAGCACGTTCTTGCCCACATAGAGCCGGTACAGCTCATCGTAGTCCATGGGCAACGCCGCCATGGCAGCACCGAAGGCCTCCGCCGAAAAACCGCGCGAGGCGAGCGATGAGGCAGCCAGCGCCTCGATGGCATGGCGCAGCGTTTCTGCGTCCGGATCCGGATACACGCCCCGCAACACATCCACCACGCCGTCGTCCAGGGTCTCGGCGCGCAGCAGCTCGCTGAGGCCGAAGTGCCAGATGTCCACCAGCTCGAGCTTCACCTGCTCCAGATCCGGCTGCTGGGCTTTCCACCACTTCCAGCCGAAGTGGTCGAGCATCTCCGCACACTCCACCCAGATCGCCCGGTAATAGGCATAGCCCTGCGTGCGCCACTCCGGGTGCACTTGAGCGTTGTGCGCTTCCTGCATGCGCGCCATGGTGGCGAGCATCGCTATCTCACGCCGATCGGCCATCGTCATTCCTCGTACTCCGCAGCCGCGCATTATCGAGTATGCTCGCGCACATGGCCACGAAGCCGAACGCCGCTATGGTCATGCACCCTGTGGTGCAGGACGAGCTCCTGCGCGAAGACCACATGCAGCGTATTGCCCAGGCAACACGCCTGATCGCGCCACTCCCCTTTCGCGACTTCGATGACCTCGGCGAGCACTGCAGCCAGGTGGAGGTGCTGATCACCAGCTGGGGCTGCCCCCGAATCGATGTGGATGTGGTGAAACGTTTGCCGCGGCTGCGCCTGATTGCGCATCTGGCCGGCAGCGTCAAAGGCTTCCTCGACGAGGAGGTCTGGCGGCGGGGTGTGCGCGTCACCAACGCCGTGGCGGCCAACGCCGTGCCGGTGGCCGAATACACGGTGGCGGCCATTCTGTTTGCCAACAAGCGCGTGCTGCAGCTGGCCGAGGCGTACCGCGAGCACCGAAAAAACCGCGCGCCCTGGACGCAGGAGGCACCAAACGCCGGCAATTACCGGAAAACGGTGGGAATCATCGGCGCCTCCAGCGTCGGACAGCTTGTCATCCGGCTGCTTCAGCCCTACGAGCTGCGCGTACTGCTGTACGACCCCTACATGACGCCCATGGCCAGCCGCAAGCTCGGCGCCCACAAAGTGGGCATGAGCGAGCTGTTGTCACGCAGCGATGTGGTGAGCCTGCACGCGCCTCTGCTGGAAGACACCCGGGGCATGATCGGCGCCCGCGAAATGGCGCTCATGGCGGACGGCACGACAATCATCAACACCGCGCGCGGCCAGCTCGTGGACACCGTCGCGCTCACCCAGGAGTTGGTGACCGGCAGGCTGAACGCGGTGCTCGACACCACCGACCCAGAGGTGCTGCCGGATGATTCGCCGCTGTACGACATGCCGAACGTGCTCCTCACGCCGCACATCGCCGGCTCGCTCGGCAGCGAGGCCGAAAGGCTCAGCGACTACATCGTCGAGGAGGTGGAACGGTTTGCTACCGGCGCGCCAATGAAACACCTGGTCACACGCGAGCAGCTACCGCGCCTGGCCTGAATCAGCAGCTCACAGCCGCTTACCCAT
>JAUIED010000354.1 GCA_030428905.1 Gammaproteobacteria bacterium | reverse complement strand
AAAGCCTATCCCAGCGACATTACGCGCGAGCAGTTTGAGCAGATCAGGCCCTTACTGGAGAGCGCGCGCAAGCGCACCAAGCCGACGACAGTGGATCTCTACGAGGTATTCTGCGCGATCCTGTATTTGCTCAAAAGCGGCTGTCAGTGGCGGATGTTGCCGGGCGAGTTTCCGAAGTGGCGCACGGTTCATTCCTACTTTGCCAAATGGAGCGAACCGCGAGGAGAGGATGGCAGCCTGCTGGAGCAGGCGTTAAAAAAAACGGGTTGGCGCGGCCCGTACCAGACAGGGGCGCAGCGCCACAACGAGCTTCTTGATCGTTGATGCGCAAAGTGTGAAGAACACCGACAGCGCCGAACGCAAGGGGTATGACGCGGGCAAGAAGGTCTCGGGAATCAAACGCCCTATTGCGGTGGATACCCAAGGGTTGCCGCATGCCGTTGCGATCACCACGGCCAATGTGACCGATCGCAAAGGGGCCTTGGCGGCCATGGAGCGCTGCGCATCGAACCTGCAGTCGGTTCAGAGCGTATTGGTGGACGGGGGCTACACAGGGCGCCCGTTTGCCGAAGCCGTGCAGAAGAAACTTCAGGCCAGGGTACAGGTGGTCAAACGCACCGAACTACACACCTTTGCCGTGTTGCCCCAGCGTTGGGTCGTGGAACGCTCCTTCGGCTGGCTGGAAAAATGCCGCCGCTTATGGAAGAACTGCGAGCGTAAGATTAATACCAGTCTGCAGTTCGTCCATCTGGCGTTCTTGACACTGTTGCTCCGGAAATTGTGAACAGGCTCTAAGGTCCGGCCGTCGGTTCGGAGTGCGTCACCGAAGGCCGGCGCTGGGTTGACGAAAACCTCGTCCGTTTTTAACCGCCCGAACAGGAAGCGATGCCGCAGCGTCCAGTCGGCGTTGAGGCGGTGGTTGAGGTTGGTGCCGACCTGCAAGCGGGTGATTTGGTCCTCCGGGCTGTTCGGATCCCGCAGACTGCGCGAGCGCGGTAGCCGCACCGGCCGGGTGCCGATTACCGGAGTGCCCAGGGCTGTTCAATGCTACAGCCCCTCATAGGCCAGCACCCGATCGAGGCACAGCGCATTGTCGTACAGGCCTTGGCTGATATTCTCCACGCTATTGAACCGCATGAGGTTGAGTGCGAAAGAGCGGAGCAGTGCGAAGATGCAGGGATTGCGACGAATGCGGCTGGCATCTTCCTGGAATCGGGTGTCGCGTACGTAGTGTGCGAGGTTTTCGACACGCCAATGGTTGCGAATAGCTTCGCTGAACCGCACGGCGGGCAACACGAGGTCGCAGAGGTAGTAGGCGCACTCTTCGGAGACACGCCAGTCTCTCAGGCGGGTATCGAATCGTTCGGTATGACGTTGTACGCGGATCAGCGTGCGGAAATGGCCATGCCAGGGTTCGCTGCCCAGGCTCGGGTGTAGGTGCCAGACGTGGACGATGCGGTTCTCGATTCGATTGCGTCGGCCGATCTCACTGGTGTGATGCTCATCCACGAAAGGGTGGCTGCGCGTGTGTTCAACCATC
>JAUIED010000187.1 GCA_030428905.1 Gammaproteobacteria bacterium | reverse complement strand
GGGTCGCCGACAGCGACCTGCAAACCCTGCGCACGGCGATCGCCAACTTTTTCGCAGGGATACCGATCAGCGCGTCGCAGAAAACTCTGGCCCTCGTGTACTACGCGGGACACGCTGTGCAGATCAACAATCGAAACTATCTCGTACCTGTGGATATCGCGGCGCACAAAGCCGCTGCGTTCCTCGCCGGGCTCTACGACATCAACACTCTGTTCGAACGAATCCCACGGCAGGGGTTGATTCAGAACATCGTGATCCTCGATGCCTGCCGCAACAACCCGTTCAGATCCCTTGACGAGCTGGTAGCTGACGGACTGGCGCCTCTGCGTGCACCCGCTGGGACGTTACTCGCTTTCGCAACGGAGCCCGGCTCCGTTGCCCTGGATGGAGAAGGCCGCAACGGCGTGTACACAAAACATCTCCTCAAACACCTGGGCCGCAAGGTACCGATCGAAGAAGTGCTCAAACGGGTGCGGCGCGGTGTCGCCAAAGAAACCCGCAACCAGCAGATTCCCTGGGAGCATTCCTCGCTGCTCGAAGACGTGTATGTGAACCCGCCGAAGAACCGACAGGTTCCCGACCTCATCACCTTCTAGAATACATACGCCAGGCCGACATGCAGGCTGTGCAGCGTTTCGTCGACGTTGCTGAAGGTGCGCCCGGCAAAGCGCACGTCCTGCTGATAGTCGTTGATCTTGAAGCGGGTCTGGAACAACCAGTTGCCCGCCAGCGGCATGGTCCAGGTGATGGCGTAACTGATACCTTTGGTGTCGCCAGAAACGGAACCCGTGAGATCGTCGAATTCGAGTTCTTCCACGTCTTCCGGCTCGTCGGTATTCGCGGCGAAATCGTTGTCCGCGCGCAGGTCAGCGTAGGCAGCCGAGAAATTCAGGCTGCCTGCGCGCTCGAACGCAAGCGTGTAGCTCACGCCGATGTAGGGCCCTCTCTGCTCGTAGCTTTCGGACTGGCCGCCCGGGAGAATGCCGCCGTCCACTTCTCTCGGGCGGAAATCGATGCTGGTTTCGCCCGTCTTGTAGCCGCCAAATACCGCCCAGGAACGATTGATCTGGTAGCCGATGGTAAGGTCGAGGTCTTTGCGTGACGCGTCACCGACGTCTTCTTCTTCCGAGACGTCGGCGTCTTTCACGGTGAACGCGCCATTCAGGGAAATCTGCCAGCGATTGCGCGTTGCCGCCACGGTGACATTCGCGCTCGGAAACGTCAGCGTCTGGTCGAGTTTCTCCTTGAACGCGAAGTTGGTGTAGCCGAGCGCCGCTCCCGTCACGAAGCGCACGTCTTCGATGCCGACGTCGGCCCATGACGGTTTCGCTGCGAACAGCAGCGCCATCATGGCAAGAATGAGAGTTGCGGTGCGAAGCATGAGCGCGTCCGTTTCTATGCGTTGCGCCGCGAGTATGCGGTGGGCGCGGATGCCAGGGCAAATACACCTGCTGTTGCCGCCCGGACGCTGGCAAAACCTCAGGGCCCGCCAGATGCCGCCCGGCGGAAGTGCTAACATGCGGCGTGAAACTTTTACCTGCAGATGAGCGAACGCGTTGAGCAGCGATACAGACGCCACCATCGTCGTCAGCGGCGCAACTGACCACCCGCAGCTGCCCGGCTACGAGATCGAGCGCCTGCTGGGGGAAGGCGGCATGGCCCGCGTGTACCTGGCCCGCGACGTCAACCTCAACCGTCCAGTAGCCATCAAGTTCATGAGCGCTGCATTGGCGGAAAACCAGGATTTCCGCGAACGCTTCGACGAAGAGGGCAAGATCATCGCCCGCTTCCGCCACCCCAACATCGTTACCGTGCATGCCAGCGGCAGCATGCACGCGTCCCGCTACATCGTTCAGGAGTACGTCTCCGGCGGCACGCTGGAAGACCGCATCCGGCAGCGCGCCATCCAGCCGAGAGACGCCTTCCGCATTGCCCGGGAAATGGCCAGCGCGCTGGCCTATTCGCACGAGCGGCAGATCGTGCATCGGGATCTCAAACCAGCCAATATCCTGTTCACCGACGAGGGCACCGCCGTGCTGTCGGACTTTGGCATCGCCCGCTCCATCGCGGAAGACGATGGCAGGACCGTCGCCGGCTCGGTGATCGGCTCGTTGCGCTACATGGCGCCCGAGCAGCTGCGCGGCGAGCGCCCCACCGACCGCGTGGACGTGTACGCGCTCGGCATCGTCATGTTCGAGATGCTCACCGGCGACGTGCCGCCGAACGAGCTCAAGGTCATCGCCACCGACGCGCAGCGCACAGCGTTACGCGGCAGTCTGACCGAAGACGCGCGGGGCGCTACGGACTTCATCGCCGCCTGCCTGCATCCGTCGGCCGACGAGCGCCCGAGCGCCGAGGGGTGCCTGAAGCTACTGCTCGATCAGCGCAGCGCGCTGCTGCGCCGCCGTCAACGCAGCAGAACTTTGCGCACCGCAGTCGTCGCGGTGGTGATTCTGGCTCTGGCTCTCGGCACCGTCGCTACCTGGTGGCGCAGCATCCCGGTGCTGCAGGTTCAGCCGGCAGCGGCAGCGGTCTATCTGGACGGACAGCCGCACGCGGGTCGCCTGCCCCTGGATGGCGACGGGTCGCTGACGATCAGCGTGGTGCAGAATGGCTACTACGGCGTCACCGAGCGGGTGACACAGCCTGCTGCGGACGACGTCGAGGTGGTGCTGCAACCCTGGCAGTATCCGCAACGCAAGGACTTCATCGACTTCAACAGCCTGTTCAGCGTCGATACGCCGGCGGCGTCCATCGATCCGCAGCAGTTTGACGATCCACTGTTCCGCGGGCTGCTGACGCTCACCCGCGCGCATGCCGAAGGCGAGCGCGCCGCACTGCAGGCGCAGCACGACACGCTCCTCGGCCTCGCCCGCCTCGGCGATGCCCCCGCACAACTCGCCCTGGTGCTGGCGGCCGATGAGGGCCTGATCAGCATGGAAAGCGGCGTACAGGAGGAGATGCTGCGCCGCGCGTCCCAGGCGGGCTACGCCCTGGCGACATTCTATATGGCTCTGCACAACCGCCAGAAAGAAGAAACCATGCGCGGCGGCACGGACCGGCTGGCCATTACCCAGTACGCACAAACCATGGAACGCGCCGTGCAACAGGGCCTGTCATTCGCCGCCGACTACGCACAGCAGGCGCGCCAAGCCCTGGCAGACTGACCAAAGCGGCAAGCGGTTCGGTGACGACGCACCGAACCATGCCGCATCACTGACGGGCAACCACCTCCAGGCGGCGGTTCTCACGGTGATCCGCCTCCGTATTGCCGAAGGCCACGGGAAAGGCCTCGCCCCGACCCTCCACTTTGATGCGTCCCTCGAGCTGCGGCTGCAGGAGCGCCACCTGCGACGCCACCGACGGGGCGCGTTCCAGCGACAGCCTCTGGTTGACGATCGCCTCCCCTCGGGTATCGGCGTGGCCGATGAACACGAAACGCTGTGCCGCGAATTCATCGCGGGCCAGAGTGTCGGCCAGCACTCGCACGTTTGTCCGCGTGGCGTCATCCAGCGCAGTGCTGTTGGAGGCGAAGTACAGGGGGATCTCCACCCGCCGGTCCGCGGCCGGCGCCGGCGCCACGGCGGCCGACGAACCCGCACCACCAGCCGCAGGCTGCGTCGGGTCCACCTTGAGCTGCAGCGGCTTGAAGGCAATGTCACCGAGCCCGCGCACCACATCGTCCGCCCTAAGATCGCTCGCGCGATCGCGTATGCGCTCGTACCACTGGCTGATCCAAGGATCGTCCGGATCGAGCTGCCGGGCTTTGCGCACGAAGCCGAGCGCGCGCTGCGGATCTCCCGTGTGGTGTAGCAGCACCGCGTAATGCGCCACAGAACGCGCCTCCTGTGTGTCGCTGCCGGCACTCTCGTAGGCGGCAATGAAGGCGTCCGCCGCGGTCTGATTGGTTTCCGGCTCGTTGAAGCCCGCCGCCAGCTCGCCGAGCTCCTGCCAATACTCATAGCGGTTGCAGGCGGCCGCGGCTTTCTCGAAGAACTGCAGAGCGTCACGGTCTCGATATTCCTCGTTTGCCTTGCTGCCGAGCGCGTAGTAGCGCGCAGCGATGTCGCATTGATCCGCAGCCTGCACGCCCACCGTGGCACCAAGCAGCAGGCCGCCGCACAGCATGGACAATCCGTTCATGTTCGCCTCCTTGTCAGCCGCCGCTCAGGGCAGCGCATAGGTCAGGGAAAAGTGAATGCCATCCTTCTGCAGATCGCCATCACGATTCTCGCGCGGGTCTTCGCCAGCCGCAAAATTGTCGCGCAAATCCACGCCCCAATACACCTGAACGTTCAGGCCCCGCAGAGGCTGCCAGAGCACGCCCAGCCCCGCGGAAAGGACGGAGCGCACATCGTCAGTATTCCGGGTCGCGGATATGGGATCGGTATCGATTTCGTCCCAGGATCGCCCGTAATCGATGAACGGCGCCAGCACCAGATTGCGCCAGCCCGGCTGATCGGTGTAGCCAGGGATGGGCAACTGCACCTCCAGCGACGCGTGCGCTCCATTGTCACGCACCAGCAGGTTTTCCGGATAGCCGCGCACCGACCGGTTGCCGCCGAGCGCAATCTTGTCCACCGACATGAGACCGTCCCAGGTGATCTGAGCGGTCGTTCTGAACACCAGCTGCGCCCGTTCATGCAGCACCGGAAGCAACGGCTTCAGGCGGTAACGTACCAGCCCCTGCAACAGGTACAGGTCGAATTCGCTGTCGGCGCCGGTGGGGTTCAACCGCTGATCACCATCGAATCGTGAAGCGCCCAGCACATCCAGACCACGTCGATAGGTACCACGGGCAGCAAACACGTGGTTGCTGCCCTGGTCCAGCCAGTCCACCGACAGGTAGGCGGCCCGGGAATCGGACTCGCCGTCTTCAGCGCCCGGAGAGAAGGAAAAGCGCTCGCCCAGGAGCTTCGAGGTGCTGGTCTTCGACTCGAAACCCAACGACAGCGTCAGCCGCCGGTTCAACCCATTGAGCAGCGGGTGGCTGAGGCTGACACCCCAGGTATCCGTGAGACTCTCGATGTCCAGCGCATCGAACGCATCCTCGACGATCTTTGCATCGGATCGCGCGAAATATCCGGCCAGCGTCGTGTCGCGGGCGTTGAGCGGCACGCTGAAGCCAGCGCTGCCCACGGTAGCACCCTCGGAGAAGGCCACCCGCGCATCGAGAATCTCACCGAAGCCGGTGAGATTGCGCACCGTGGCGGCCACCCACGGGCTTTCCGCGCCGATGCTGCTGGCACGATGGTTGTCGAAACCGATGGTCCAGTGAAAACGCCGCGCATCCGTGACCTGAAGCGCCAGCCGGCTCTCCCCGCGCGCAGCGCCCGGTTGCAGACGCGCATCCACTGCATCGATGCGTTCATCGCGCTTCAGCCGCTGCAACGCCAGCTGCAGGTCATCCGTGTTGACGGGTGACCCGATGTATCGGTGCAGCCGCTCGAGAATGTAACTGTCACGCAGACGGCTGCCGGGCAGCAGATCGATTCGCGACAAACCGCTTTCCACCGCTTCGAAAACGAGCTGCCCGTCGCTGATCACCTGGTCCGGGATGCGCACGCCGCTGCTCACGTATCCGGCCTGAACGTACATACGGTTCAGGTCGAGGCGCAGCTGCTGTAGATCGAGCAGGGCGACCTCCCGGCCTTCAAAGGCGGAAAACAGCGCCTCCACCGCGGCCGCATCGAGCACCGTGTTGCCCTGCAGAACGATATCGTCGATATGCACACGGCTTACCTCGCTGAGCCGCTCCGCGGCAGGAGCGCGGCGCTCTTCGCTGTCGACGCGATCCACCGCCAGGGGCGCCTGTTCACCCACGAACGAACCTTCCGGCAAAGCCTGCCGATGCCCCTCAAGCAGAGGCTCATTGGCCTCCAACAGGCCGCAACCGAACGCCAGCGTCAGCACACACAGTCCGCGCGGATTCATCGGCAGTCTCCCGCCAAAAGCCACACGGCAGGTTCCGACAGCAACGCCGAAGAAAGTCCGCCGGCATCGTCCGCATCGTCAGCAACGAGTGAAGGCGACAGATAGCCGCCCGGCGACGGTCGCACGCCGCCCGGCCCTTCCACCACCAGGCGCAGGCCGCCCCGGTCGGTAGCGCACAGGTCGGTGGCCAGCTGCGGGGTGGTTTCGATGCGCGCATCCTGCGGCGTGATGGCGGCGCTGATCTCTGTGTCCGGGTCGGTAACTTCGATGTCGCCGTCGATACCGGTCTGCGATTCCGCGTTGATCAGACTCTGTGCATCCACAAACACTCGCTCGCCGTCCGCCACATCGATACTGATTCGCCCTCCTCGGCCAGCAACCGCGTTGGCGAGGATGACGCCGCCGCGCATGGTGAGCCGACCGGTGCGAATGTCCAGGTTGCCGCCGTTGCCCGACGCCGCGAACACCGACGTTTCCACCGACGAGTCACGTAGCTCGAACGCACCCGAGGAAACCGTGATGTTGCCGCCCTCGGACTGGGCGGAACGGCTGAGCAGCTCGCTGCCGCGGGTCAATGCCAGCACGCCCTCGCTGGCGAGCTGTAGCGAACCGGCATTACCGCTGCCTTCCGCGCTGGAGGTAAAGCCCGTGTTGGCAAACAGCACCCCGTCACGACCAAACGCGCCCAGGTTGCCGCCCGCACCGCTGCCGAAGGAATCGGCGGTGATCACCGAATCGGACAGGCTGAGCGTGCCGGCGGAGGTGAACAGCACATCACCACCCTGCGCCGCGCCGAAGGTTTCAGCACCGATAATTGACGAGGCGATGGACACATCGCCATCGGCCGCGAAGCGGAAGTCCGCGCCGTCGCCGTCGTCCACCGCACCGCCGATCGTCGTTTCCATCACCGACAGGTCTTGCTGGGCGGTCAGCTGCACACTGCCTGCCTGGCCGGCGCCGAACCCCTCCACGGACACCTCCGCGTTGGCAAAGTCCAGCGACCCGCCCAGGCTGAACACATCCAGAGCGCCGCCCCGGGCGACGCCACTGCTCTCACCGCTGAACAGAAAGTCGTCCACGCGAACATCGCCATCGGAGCGCACGACGAACGCACCGGCGTCGCCGGCACCAGCAGAGTTGATGGCCACGCTGACCTCTCGGATATCCGTTTGCCCGCCGGCATCCACAAGCACCCCGCGCCCCTCGCCCGCGCCGAAGACATCGGCGGTGAACACCGAATCGCGGAGCGTGACATCGCCGTCCACGACAAACGCCGCGAGCGCTGCGCTGCCGTTACCGCGTGCGAGAATTGTCATGATCGATTCGCTGAACGAAAGATCGCCGGCGCTGCGAAAGATGAAGTCGCCACCATCGCCATCCGCCGCGGCCGTACCGCTGAACGCCACGAGCGAGACATCGATGTCGCCGCCGGTCATGGTCGCCCGGCCGCCTTCACCGGCGCTCTGCGTATCCAGTTCGATGGTCGACTGCGACAACGACAGGAGGCCACCAGCCTCGAGGGTCATGTCTCCGCCATCTCCAGCCGCCAGCGCACGTCCCGTGAGCAGGACGTTATCGAGCAGCAGGTCGCTGCTGCTGGAAAGGAGGATGTCACCACCTTGCCCGTCGCCGTTGGCCTGCACACTCAGCGCCGACTCTGTGAGCACCATGTCACCGACGCTGCTGAGCGCTATCCGGCTGCCCGCGCCGTCCTGAGAGCTGTTTAGAAAGGCTGCGCTGTTGATGCGCACATCGCCGCCACCAGCCAGCTCGATGACCCCTGAGCGTCCGTCCGCAAGGCCGTTGCTTACCAGCTGCATACCGTCGATGGATATATCGCCGCCGCTAGAGATGCTTGCGCCACCTGCGCGCCCAGACGCCGCACCCTCGCCCTCGAAAAGCACATTCGCAATGTTCAGCGCACCCGCCGACTGCATCAGCAGCACGCCGGCATCGCCGCTGCCCGCAGACGCCAGCCGAACCGTGGTGTTGGATAGGTCGAGGTCGCCAGCGGTGGATGACAGACGAAAGCCGAACCCGTTGCCTTCAGATAGCGCATCCCCCTGCAATTCCACCTCGTTCATGC
>JAUIED010000186.1 GCA_030428905.1 Gammaproteobacteria bacterium | reverse complement strand
TCAGGGTGCTGAAAAAGTACTTCCTGTACTTTTTCAGCGACCGCGGGCTGTCGCCCGCTCACGCCGAATCAAGCACTTACGTGCTTGGTTCGCGGCCCGTCCGTCCCTGGCCGGGGAACCAGGCTGCTTCTTCAGCAGCCTGCTATGGCCTGGGTTGGTATGTGGAGGAGATTGAGGGCCGCAAAGTCGTCTGGCACGGTGGCTGGTGGCCGGACGCCTATGCCGGAATGCTGGTCATCGTGCCTGAAGAAGCCTTGGTATTCGCAGCTCTGGGTAACAGTGACGGCCTGCACTGGGGCAACCCGCTCAACGACGCGGACATCGGTGCGTCGCCGCTCGTCGGGGAATTCTTCAGGCAGTTCATGCACTGACTGTCGTGAGGGGCGCTGACGAGGGCCGCGCAGCTACCCCTCCAGCAGCGACCAGCGTTCAAACGCCGCTTCAAGTTCCGCCTGCACGGCGGCCAGGGCGTTGAGGGCCTCAGCCACTACTGCCTGCGGCTGCTCGTAGAAGGCAGGATCAGCGGTCTGCGCCGTAAGCTCCGCCTGGCGTGTCTCCAGTGCCTCGATCTGCCCTGGCAGTGCGTCGAGCTCGCGCTGCTCCTTGTAGCTCAACTTGCGCCGCAGCGGTTGGCTTGGTGCGGCCGCCACTTTGGGAATCTCTGGATCGGATGCGGACAGACGCCCATCGTCTTGCGCCTTGGGGTCCGCGGGCCGACTTACACTGAACCGCAGCCAATCGCTGTAGCCACCAACATGCTCATGCACACGCCCGTCTCCGGACAGCACCATGGTGCTGGTGACCGTGCGGTCGAGAAAGCTGCGGTCATGGCTTACCAGCAGCAGCGTGCCGGTGAAGTCGCAGAGCAGTTCTTCCAGCAGCTCGAGCGTCTCTACGTCGAGGTCGTTGGTGGGCTCGTCCAGCACCAGCAGGTTGGCGGGCTTGGCGAAGAGCCGGGCAAGCAGCAGACGGTTACGCTCGCCGCCCGATAGTGTCTTCACCGGAGAATGCACGCGTGCCGGTGCAAACAGAAAGTCTCCGAGATATCCCACCACGTGTCGCGACTTGTCGCCCACCGTAATGGTGTCCGAGCCTTCAGCGACGTTGTCGCGCACGCTCGCCTCTTCATCAAGCTGCGCCCGCTCCTGATCGAAGTAGGCAATCTTCAGCTGCGTGCCGAGGCGAATGGTACCGCTGGTGGGCTGCAGCTCGCCCAGCAGTAGCTTCAGCAGGGTGCTCTTGCCGCTGCCGTTGCGGCCGATTAGACCGATGCGGTCGCCACGCTGAATGGTGGTCGAGAAATCACGCACCACGCATGTGTCGCCGTAGCTGAAGGTCACATTGTCGGCTTCCGCCACTAGCTGGCCGGAGCGCTCCACGGCACCGGTTGCCATGCGGACGTTGCCCTGGCGCTCGAGCCGTGAAGCGCGCTCCCGTCGCATGGCCTCCAGACGGCGCACACGGCCTTCGTTGCGGGTGCGGCGGGCCTTGATGCCCTGTCGGATCCACACCTCTTCCTCGGCGAGCTGACGATCGAAGCGGCGGTTGGCTTCCGCCTCGGCGTTGAGCATCGCCGCCTTGCGTTGCAGATACTGTGCGTAGCTGCCGGGGTACGAGGTGAGCAGCCCGCGATCGAGCTCGACGATGCGCGTGGCCAGCCGATCGATGAAGTTGCGGTCGTGTGTTACGAACACCACCGCGCCGGCGAAACCCAGCATGGCCTCCTCCAGCTCCTGGATAGCCTCGATGTCCAGGTGGTTGGTGGGTTCATCGAGCAGCAACACATCCGGTTCTGCGACCAGCGCAGCACCCAGCATGGCGCGCCGCCGTACACCGCCGCTGCAGGCGTTCATGCGGGCATTGCCTGGCAGGTCCAGGCGGCTGAGCACTGCCTCAACGCGTTCGGAACCTTGCCAGGCGCCGGCCTCCTCGACCTGCGCCTGCAACCGCCCGAACTCGGCAAGCGCCGCATCGTCGCCATCTGCCAACGCCTCGCTCGCCCGGTGATATCGGGCCAGCAGCGCGCTGTGATCGCCGAGGCCGGACGCGATTACCTCGAACAGCGTGAGGTCGCCAATACTCGGCACTTCCTGCTCCAGCGCAGCCAGACGCAAGCCATCCGCCCGGAACATGCGGCCGCTATCGAGCGGCTGGGCACCGCTGAGCACCTTGAGCAGTGTGGACTTTCCGGTGCCATTGCGGCCGACCAGGCAGACCCGCTCCCGGCTTTCCACGGTGAAGTCCACGCCATCGAGCAACGGCACATGGCCGAACGCAAGCTGCGCATCCTGTAACTGAATCAGCGGCATGTCAGGGCTGGAACGTCCCTCTCCCTGCCCAGTAGGAATGCGTGCCCACGCAGATGCGCTCCGGCAGGCGGATCTCCGCCAGCGGCCCGCTGGCGATGTCGCGGGCATCGAAGATCATGGCAGACGAGGAATCCTCGTTCATGTCGGTAACAAACGTCACCACGTAGCCGTCGTCCTCGGCAGCCGAGCCGATCCGCGGCGCCATGGGGCTTTCGCTCAGGTACACCCCATCCGGCAGCTCAAACACCTGCTTCTCGCCGGTGTGCACATCCAGCCGTTCGAGCCCGTTCATCAGAAACCAGCCCGGCTTGAAACGCGCGCCATACACGTATCGATACGGCTTTCCCGCCACCGCCGGGTTGATCATGCCAAACTCGCTCACCTCATCGTGCAGGTAACCCTCGCGGGTCTCGCCGGTCTTGAGGTTGAAGCGCCAGCGGTACGGCCGCGCGCCCAGGGTGTACATATCGAGCAGCCGGTAGAGGCTGGCACGATCGTTGGGGTCGATCTTCAGGTCCGGGTTCGGGTTATCTTCGAAGTAGCCGTCAAGCACGATCTCATCGCCCTCTTCCCAGGCATTGATCCAGTGCAGAACGAAGGTGGGTTTTGCCTCGAACCAGCGGATGCTTTCCGGCCCGCCGCGGCGCGGGAGTACCGCGAAGCGGCTCGGCATGTCCTGGTTGAAGGTCAGCGCGTGCGCATCAACCTTCAGTGCCT
This sequence comes from Gammaproteobacteria bacterium, assembly GCA_030428905.1. Taxonomy (GTDB): domain Bacteria; phylum Pseudomonadota; class Gammaproteobacteria; order Pseudomonadales; family Azotimanducaceae; genus SYFY01. The sequence goes on along the minus strand of JAUIED010000186.1, from coordinate 5,033 downwards.
CGGGATCCCAGTACAACGGAAAATCATTGAGGATCACGTAGTTGTCAGTAAAGGCCATATCATGCGGCAGGCGCGGGCCGGGCAGTTCCACCGGCACGTAGTGCACGAGTTCACGCGCAGCATTGACCACACCATAGTGCATGTACGGCGCCTGCTTGGCGTAGTTGAACACCAGCATCTCGCCGGTGGCCTCGTCGACCTTCGTGTGCGCGGAGATCCCCCACCCCGGCGTCGACCCTGCCACCCAGCTTGCCTTGCCGAGCTGCTCCAATGTGCGCGGATCGAACTCGTAGATGTCACCGCACTGATAGAAACTCGTCGCCGCACGTCCCCCGTGCACCACCACGTCGGTGCTCGATGCATCCTTCAACCGCGTGCGTGCGCCCCAGCCGTCGCGCAGCGACTTGCGCGGAGACTCCATGAGGCCGGCCCATAAGGGCTCGCCAGCCGCCTGCTCCGCCAGCAGGCCATCGGTACGGATGAAGCGGTTACGGTACTCCACCTCACCGTTGTCGATGTACAGCGAGTGCAGCATGCCGTCGCCGTCGAACGGGTGGTAGCGGCCGATGGCGTGCAGGAGCGGGTTTTCCGTGTTGCGCAGGTAAACGCCGGAGAGGTCGGTTGGTATTTCACCGCGCACCGGAAGCTCAAACGCGTTGTACTCTCGGGTGTTGGGCTTCCAGGCACCGGAGCGGTACGGATGGTCATCCGCCTCCGGCAGATCGCTGTGCAACGACTGCACCAGTTCGACTTTCATCGCCACACCTCTGTCATCAGTTTTCGAGTTCCGGTCGGCATCGGGACACTAACGCAACCGTTCGGCAATGATGCCACCCGCGGCGATTGCCTCGTCGTCGTTGCCGGCCACCACCTTCATGTTGAGGATCGAACAGCCGCGCTCCACGTAGCCGGACAGCGCCTCGGCAACCTGTTCGGGTGTGCCGTACGGGGTGTAACGCTCGAACTGCTCGAACGGTACTTTGTAGAAGCGCTCCATCTGACCTGCCACCAGCGCTCTCGCCTCTTCGCGGGTGTCGGCGACGCCGAGCCAGGGCTGGTAGCCGTGCTGCCAGGCAACGGCACCGCGTCCGCTGGATTCAGCCGCCTCGTCTATCAAGGCCAGCGCCTTGGTGAAGCGATTCTCCGAGCACCAGGCGCCGACCCAGCCATCGCCAAAACGACCGGCACGGCGCAGCGCAGCATCTGAGCGGCCGCCGACGATGATGGGAATGGGGGGATCAATAGTGGGCTTCACCCGCGCCTCGTGAATCTGGAAAAAGTCCCCATCCACCGACACCGTCTCGCCACGCATCAGCGCGCGGACGAGCGGCAGCATCTCATCCATGCGCCGACCGCGGGTGGAGGGATCAACGCCGCACACCTCTACTTCATGACGGTCTTCGCCGCCAATACCGACGCCAAACAGCATGCGGCCAGGGGCGATCTTGTGCATCGTCGCAAGTTGACGCGCCACGGGCAGCGGATGGCGCAAAGGCAACAGGTAGATGCTGATCATCACGCCGATGTCGGGGTTGAGCTGAGAGAGTGCTGCAATCTCCACGAATCCATCGGTGCCCGAGCCATCGTGAAACGACACATGATCGGCCATGAACACATGATCGATGCCATTCGCCACGAGCCGGTCGAGCATATGCCGCCGAGCATCTACATCCGCGCCCCAGAACCCATCCGGTGGCGTCATGCCTACCCGCAGCCTATGCGTCATGTTTCAACCCTTACCAGATCCGCGGCCATTGAACAGGTTTCACACCGGGCTTTCAATGCAACCGCCAATAGCACTTCCTGTTCGCTACACCACCATCCATAATGCCTCACATTACTTTGAAGCCGCCGATGATACGCACCACTATCAGAATCATCGCTAGCACACTCGCAGTTGCTGTCGTCATCGCAGCCGTGCTGTTCTGGATCGCCTTCTTCTCCCCTCGGCCTCCACTGACCATAGACCCGCAGACCCTCGCCGGCGACGGCAGCCTCATCGACTACTGTGACCTGCCCGTACTCGACGGCAGCGGCAAAAACGCCGTTGATATTCCCAAGGGCAACACGCCGGGTTGCGCCTACGAGCACTTTCCGCTGCCGGTGCTGCGCGAGTGTACAGAACCGCTGCCGGATGGCGCTGCAGACTTGCGCGGCCTATGGCTCGCCGTGAGCGGCAAGGTGGGACACCTGGAACGCATCGAGCAGTGTGGCGCCCGCACGGTGGTAACCGCCAGCGGCATCATCCATGACTCCGGCCCCAACAGCACCGCCGGATACAACACCGACGACACGGAAGGTCACGTGCTGTTCACCATCGGAGATACGCCGTATTGCCCGCGCACGTCCGCCGGCATGTTTTGGAACAACTCAGTGCTGGATTTTCGTGTGTTCGGCTGGGGGCCCGTGGTGGTCAGACGCTACCTCGACGGCGAGCATCTGGTGTGGGAGTACCTCGATGGCTCGATCACACGCATGAAACGTCTCTGTCACCTGCCGGAGGAACATCGCGTACCGGTAGCCCGCGGCCAGCGGTTCGCGTTCTGATCACGGCAACGCGGGCGATCGTCTGCAGCAGATTTCACTCAGATCGAGCACCGGCGAAGGTCTTCAGGAAACGTATCTCTCCTTCAGGGCTGCCGATCAGAACCACCTCTGAGCCTGCAGGAAACGTCGTGTGCGGTCGCAGGTCCGTGATGGTCGTGTCGTGCTTGTCGATGCCGATCATCGCACAGCCCGTTCTCTGACGAACCTCTGCCTCCTCCAGCGTTTTGCCAACCAGCGACTCAGGCACCGGCACTTTGAACACGTCCAGGCCTTCGGCAATCATGAGCAGATCGCTGCGCTCGAGCAGGTTGAACAGCGCCGTGGCACCCATGGAGGCGTAGGAAATCACCATGTTCGCGCCCGCACGGTGCAACGCCGCAACGTTCCGCTCCCGAGTGGCTCGCGTGATGATCTGAATGTCCGGCCGCAGCAGACGACAGAAGATCGTGAGATAGATGTTGGTGTCGTCATCGCGGGGCGTGATGATGATCGTCGGCGCTTTGTCGATCCCGGCCAGTTCGAGCGTTTTTCGGTCTGCCGCGGATCCAAGCACATAAGACGAATCGCTCGGCACCCGCTCCGGCAGCGATTCAACAATACGGTATTCGATGCCGCGATACGCCAGGGCGCGCGCGGTGTAGCGGCCCACCCGACCGCCGCCGACGATGATCACGGGCGAAGACGGCGCAGCACTTTTCGTAACGTCCTGGTGCTTCTGGTCGAACTCCTTGATGTCAGCAGGCGCTCCTGCCATGACCAACGTCATGGTCTCATCGATCGGCGTTTCTTCCTCGCCGGTTTCGAAGCGACCACGGGTCCAGGCCCCAACGATGCTCACCGCGGTGATCGCCTGCGCGTGGCCCATGGTCTCGCCGACCAGGGAGGTGCGTGAAGCGTCCACTTCCGCAATGACCAGATCGTCGATCTGACCCACAATATGTGCGAGACGTTTGCCGCCAATGGCACGGCGTGCCAGCGCATTGGCCATGAGCTCAGCCAGGTTGATCGTGCGCGTGCAACCGGCCAGGCGCAAGATGTCGCCGGCAGACGCCTCGCGGGCCGTGGCGAAAATGGGCAGCTCTGGGGCAACACCTCGAGCGGTAAATACCACCGTAGTGTTTTCGACGTCCGACCGCGTGGTCGCGATCATCGCGGCGGCATGCACGCGCGCACGGCGGTAGGTCTCCGGGTCGTCCAGCTCGCCCCAGATCGCTTCAACCCCCTGATCGCGCAGTTCCAGAACCGCCGCCTCGTCCGGCAGGACAACCACATACGGGTAATTGAACTGCTTGAGCTTGCCGATGAACGCTGCCGCTACGGGGCCAAACAACGTGAGGATCACGTGCCCTTCCAGACCTTTGTCCACAGCACGAGGAATTCGGTTCGCAGATTGGGCGGTCACCCAGGGTTCATAGACAAACTGAATGAACATGAAAGGCAGCAGCACGAGCATGAAAATAATGCCCGAGAGCAGCACCACGATCGAAAAGGCGCGGCCGAGGTCGGAGTAAAACACCACGTCGCCGAAACCCAGCGTCGACATGGTGGTGAGTGACCAGTACAAGCCGGTGAGCCAGGAGTACTCCCGCCCCTCGGAGCTCATGATGACTTGAAACAGCACCGAGTAGAGCGCGATGAGACCACCCAGCGTCACCAGAAAGTTGGAGAGCGTAACCAGGCGGGTTCTGACCGTCGGGCCGAGGCTGCGGAGCTTGGCGAATAGATTCATGGCGCGGAGTATCCCACAAGACGCTGCGCATGGTGCCGGTTCAAACGCCGCAGAGGTGGCGCTTTACCACAGGGCGCATCCAACCAGGCACCGGTCAGATGGACGCCTGGTGAAACATGGCGTCGAACGCATGTTAAACCTCGGGGTGCGTTTCTACAGGAAGAAAGGTGCGGTGCGCGGACAGCAAGCGGTCGACTTCGAGCGCCAGCAGATGCTCGAACTCCCGTCGCATGCCGTCCTTGTCTGCCACCAGCATCTTCATCCACTGAGGGCCGATCAGCGTCAGCGCAGCTTGCAGGAAACACCGGCCGGGACGCCGTTGTTCTGATACATCCTCACACCCACAATAGCAGCTACTGCAGTGCGGCCAGAATGTGGAGCATGTGTTGAGCGACAAGCCCGACCGTCGGGCCACAAGACCGGTACTGCTGATCTCCACCGCAACAGCCTTCTCGCTGCTTGGCGACCAGGTGCTGTATGCCGTGCTTCCCGTGCTCTACCAGGACCTTGGCCTTACCGCTATTCAGGTGGGCGTACTGCTTTCTGCCAACCGCTGGATTCGCCTGCTGACCAACACCCTGGCGCACCAGGCAGCGCATCGGTTCAACCCGCGCGCGATGCTGGTCTCCGCCCTCGTATTAGGCGCCGCCACCACAGCGGCGTATGCAAATACCGGCAGCTTCGCAACGCTGCTGTGCGCCAGACTGCTCTGGGGTCTGTCGTGGTCGTTCATCCGCCACCTGGGCGTGGGGGCCAT
>JAUIED010000185.1 GCA_030428905.1 Gammaproteobacteria bacterium | reverse complement strand
TGCCACTCCGTCCGCCTCATGAGCCCTCCTCAGGACCTCAATGTCGAAGCGGACAGATTACGTGTTAGGAAACCGGACAAGTCATGTGTTACCTACAGCGGGGTAGTTTTCTCTTGGGATGCCCAGGCGGATTCGCTAAAATCCGGGCGCTCGGCCAGCATTGCTATCGCGCGATCCGCAGGAAATGGCCAGAACCCCCTCAGAAATGCAACGGAGAGCGCGTAGCCGACAATCGACCATAGATAAAAGACCAGCTAAGTATAAGAAATGGGGATCTGAGCCGACGGCTGCACTCGAACCGCACCGCGACCTCAACTCGCCGCCCTTCTCGTTTTGCTAAGCGTCCCGCCGGCAGCCTGCATGGTCAAGCTGCAGACTATGAATGGAGTATCCGCGCTCGCCACAGGCCATCCTGAACGGCCAGAACTGCAAAGGCGTACCAGGGATGTAGGAGAGGTATAGGTGAGTCGCAATAGAGGCGCGAGAGAGGCGCAACAGAGGCGTAAGAGCGAGCGGCGTAAGAACGGCGTAAGAACGGCGAAGTCAGAAACGCAGCAATATGCTGCCCCGGCATCAGCAAAACACACTCCTCCTACGCTGGCCTGGCGCCTGACAAGTACCGCCGGGCAGATTCAGCAGGGACAGACCTGACGACATCACGGACAGAAAATGGCAATTCCACTACAACGAATCAAGGATCTGGCACTGCGGCTGGCCCGCGTGGCCCGCCGGTGGAACGGGCTGCTGACGCTGTTCGCTCTGGTATCGGCCTTCATACTCACCATCGTCGGCTCGCTGTGGGGCGTGTTCCTTGCCCTGTGTGTGGTGGCATTGCTGCAATTGCACCACTCAGCACTCATCGAAATCGGTTTTGAGCGGCAAAACGACATTGAGGCCCGTCAGGCCGCCGCTCCCACATACACACCGTCCAGCACATCGGCAGCGTCGTTGGAAGCACCACACGGCGGCTTGCCCGATGCCGTAGAAAAGCTCCTCGGCACCAGCAATCAGCTCCTCGATACCGTGACTGTGATCGTGCCGCTGTACAACGAGGCCCGTTTCATTGCCGACTGTCTGGAGAGCATTCGGCGTCAGACATGGCGGAACTGGGAGTGCATCGTTGTAGACGACGCATCGAGCGACAGCAGCACAGAAGAAGTTGCGCGCTTCGTCGCGCAGGACAGCCGTTTCCGATTGGTACGCCATCAGGTCAACTCCGGGCTGTCCGCGTCGCGCAATACCGGCCTGCGCCTCGCCCGCTCTGCGTATGTCACGTTTCTCGACGCTGACGACATGCTCCTCAAGCACGGCTTGCAAATGCGCATGTCCATGCTGCGCGCCATACAGGGCGAAGCCTCACTGGCAGGTGTGTATTGCGGCATCGTTCAGGTACCGGAGGAAACAACCCTCGACTACATGCCGGCGAACCTCAAGTTCCAGCAGACCACAGCAGACTTTGTGAACACCCAGGCTGAGTGTCCGTTCAACGCCCATGCGCCGATACTGCGCACCGACATCCTGCGCAGCCTGGGCGGATTCGATGAATCCATGCGCGACGGTGCCGAGGACTGGGACCTGTGGCAACGGGTCATGCGCAGCGGTTACTACTTCCGCTCCGTACCCAAAGTGGGGGCCCTGTACCGTCGCAAGCGGCAGAGCATGGTGCGCACGAAGTCAGCACACCACCTCCTCGAAGCGAAGCGCCTGTATGAGAAAGCCGCCGCGGAGTTTCGACCGGACGCGTTCGCCATGACCACGCGCGTATTCGACCTGCCTGCCTCACGTTACGCGCAAACCCTGAGTTTCATTCGCCGGCTGGTTCCGTTTGCCGCAATGGCATACGTTCAATCCGGCGACGAAGGCCTGGAAGGAGCGCTGAACGAACTCCCGGAAGAAGCGGGAACCTATCTGCTGCGCCACATCAACACAGAAGCGCTGGCGTCCGTCGGCATCCTGAGAGCATTCGCCGTGGATGAAGCCGGCAAGCAGGAGATGCAGGCGGAACACGACGCCGTGACGAGTCACATCGTCTCCCGCATCGAGGCCCGATTGCAGGAACTCGATCAGCAGCACGAGGTCGCACCCATTCCAGCGCCGGCTTACACGATCGTGTTCTACGTCACCGATGGCTACGAAGCCAAGCTGGCGCTGCAGTTGGCAGGCAGCGTAGCCGGCGACGTCGCTATGCTCACCCCCGACGCAGCGAATGGCAATCAGGGCGCACACGCCGCTGTCGGCAGCGAGTGGCCCACCTACTCGGTCAACGAATTCGTGTTAAAACCCTGTGCGGTAAAAGCCTTCGTTTTGTTCAAACCTTATGGCTACGGCGTAAACGACCTGGCCACGTTGGCACAGCGTAGCGGCGCACACTGCTTTCTGGTCCGGCCACCCATCGGCATCGAACCAGCCCAGGGTACGCTACCGCCGCCGCCCGAGTTTACAAGCAGCTACACGGTGGATGAGCTGCAGGCAGCCCTGCCGACACTGTCTCTGCCCGCCTCTCCATCCTGTGCCGGTAACCGCGAGGATCTATTCGTGTACGCCGCGGAGGTGACAGCACTCGAAGAGAACCAGCGCGACGTGGCAGATGTAGAGAAACTGCGCGCATTTCACAACAGGCACAAGGGCGAACGTTGTGTGATTGTCGGCAACGGGCCATCTCTGAACGACATGGACCTGACACTGCTGGCGAACGAAACCTGCTTTGCCGTGAACGGTATCTTCTATAAAACGGAAGAGATGGGGTTCAAGCCCAAGTACTACGTCGTCGAAGACAGCTCGGTGATGAAGGAAAACGCCGAGGCGATTCGCAGCTACGATGCGCCGTTCAAATTTTTCCCGACGATCTACCGGTCGCTGCATCCGGCTTCAGACAACGTTTCGTTCTTCAAGATGAATCGCGGATTCTACGAGAAATCGAGCAGCAACTACTGCGTGCCGCGATTCTCAACCGACGCATCACAGCGCGTCTACTGCGGGCAGAGCGTCACGTTCATCAATCTGCAACTCGCCTACTACATGGGATTTTCGGAAGTCGCCCTGATCGGTATGGACTTCAGCTACGTGATCCCAGATTCCGCCATCCGCGACGGCGACCTCATTACATCGACCGAGGACGACCCCAACCATTTCAACGGCGCGTACTTCGGCAAAGGCAAGACCTGGAAGGATCCCAAGCTCGATCGTGTGCTGCAGAACTACATGATGGCCAAACGCGTGTACGAAGCCGACGGACGTCGCATCATCAACGCAACGCTCGGCGGCAAACTGGAAGCATTCGATAGAGTCGACTACGTAGAACTGTTCCGCGGCTCTGCTTCGACGTAAATGACCTACAACTCCTTCGAAGCAGTTGCCTTTCTCGCAGCCACACTGGCGATCTACTGGCTGCTGGGGAAGAGAACCTGGCAGAACGGCTTTCTGCTCGCCGCCAGCATCGGCTTCTACGCCTACGGCGAGCCGCTGTTCGTACTGCTTTTAGGTAGCTGTATCGTCGTTTCCTACTACGCGTCCCACGCCATTGCTGAGAAGGGTCCGCACAGCCAGCTCATCTTGCGCCTGGCGATCATCGCGCTGCTCGCCATTCTGGGCACTTTCAAGTACTTCAACTTCTTCGTCGGCTCGTTCGCCGCATTGTTTGCCAGCATCGGTCTGCCCTTCGATACCATAACGCTTCAGCTCGGGCTGCCCATTGCCATCTCGTTTTATACGTTCCAGTCCATCGGCTACCTGCTGGATGTTCACGCCGGCCGCACCAGGCCGGAATCCAGCTTCATGGACTATGCACTGTTCGTCGCTTTCTACCCACAGCTGGTTGCCGGGCCCATCGAGCGCGCGACCAATCTGCTGCAGCAGATCAAAGTAGAACGATCCATCACGCCGGGAGATGTGGGCTACGGCGTGTACCTGATCGTGCAGGGATACGTGAAGAAGGTAGTTGTTGGCGACAATCTGGCGGTTGTGGTCGATGGTCTGTTTGCCAACCCGACCCTTTCCGGCCCGGTGCTCGTGGTCGCATCGCTGGCTTTCGCATTCCAAATCTACTGCGACTTCTCCGGATACACAGACATCGCCCGCGGCATCTCGAGGCTCATGGGATTCCGTATCCTGCTCAACTTCAATCACCCCTATCGCTCGTTGAGCCTGACGGAGTTCTGGCACCGCTGGCACATTACGCTCAGCAACTGGTTTCGCGACTACGTCTACATTCCACTCGGAGGCAGCCGTGTGGCCCCGTGGCGGGCACACCTGAACGTCATTATCACTATGACCGTCAGCGGTCTGTGGCACGGCGCATCGATGAATTTCGTGCTATGGGGCTTCTTCCACGGTGTCATGCTCGTGGTGCACAAAATCTACGTCGACCTGGCGCACCCCTACCTCGGCGCCGCCACGTCGTCGCGCGGATACGTGTTTGCTGCCTGGTTGCTGACATTTATCGCCACGCTCTATGGCTGGTTGTTGTTCCGCATAGAGGATCTCGGCGCGCTTTCCTCCTACACATGGGCGCTAGCAACAGACTGGCAACACATGGATCTGGCAGTGTTGATGCTCATGCAGGTTCTGCCGTTTATCGCGATCGCGGTTGTCATCGACCTGGTCGAATCCAGAACGCTCGACATCGAGCAAAGCGAGCTTCGCACATTCAATCCGCTCACCGGGCTGTACCTCGGCGCGGGACTGCTGATGATCATCCTACTGGGACAGGAGGGCGGCGGTGACTTCATCTACTTCCGTTTCTGACGAAACCTCCGAGCCTTTGAGCATGGGCCGCTTACTGCTCACGCTCACGGTCGCGCTTGCGCTGTTTCTCGTGCTGGATGCCGCCATGCGCAGGGAACAGAGCAGCATGCTGCCGTTGTTGCCACATGCGCCATCCGCCGACGAAGTCATGATCATGGGCAACTCGATGTTCAAGACAGGCATCGATTTCCAGCAGCTCGCACAGCAGTTACCGGACGGCACCCGTGTCCGCTTCAACTACTTCAACGGCTACTACACCAATCTCTGGTACCTGATAACCAAAAACGCACTCAGTGTAGCCGCCGAAAAGCCGCGCCTTCTGGTGTGGGGTTTTCGGCCAACCTACGCAATCGAGCCGGCATTCATGGTGGATCGTGTTGGCTACGTGGATCAGTTCCTCAAACCATCAGAGCCTGAATACGACAACATCGTACAGGCGAGGGAAACCAGCTGGCAGGAGCGCGCCAGCCTGTTTCTGACTGACTTCTCCGGTAGCTATGCGGCGCGCAACGACCTGCAGAGCGGCCTCACAGCCTACACACGCAGGCTGGGCGCCAGCCTGCTCTACTCGGCCGATCAGAACATCGACGCACTGAAAATCCGCGGCACCGTGCCGACGAGCGATCTCATCGTACAGGCATCCACCCAGGGCCGGGTACAGATGACGGAGGAACTGGTGGCCGATGTCGATGTGGGCCAACGCCGGTTCGTGCGCGGCGAGCGAGTGTCTTTTGAGCGGTCTTTCCTGCCGCTGATAAGCGACATGCTGCAGCAGCAGGAGATACCTCAGCTGGTGGTGATTCACAAACCGGTAAGTACCATCAACGAGGGGCTGCAGAGCGATGTGCTGCAGTTCACCGAAGCTGCCGTCGCATACTTCGAAAGGCAGCAGATCCCGTATCTCGATCTGATCGCCATCGACGATATCGGCCGCGACGACTACGGTTCAGGCGATCACTACAACGCCGAGGGACGCGCCAAAGTCACCCGCGAACTGGCTGGCGCAATTTCCCGGGTGCTGCAGGAGCTACCTTAAGCGCCGCCAGTTGTACTGGCTGTTGAATCGGCCCCAATAGGGCCGGCCGCTTTCCGTGATCCGCAGGGAAGCTGCTACCCGGCGATAGAGATACTCCGGCCCATCAACGATCGCGACTATGACGACATAGTCTCCCGGAACGAGCCGGTTGTTTGGGATCGTCAGTGCCACCGACACGCTACCAGACTCGCCAGCAGCAAACGTCTCCTGCTCCCCCTCGGTGGAGGCCGCGGTAATCACTTCGCCACCCGGGGTATGTATCGGGATGCCAACGACCAGCTTGCGACAGGGCGACAACAGCTCAAAGGAAAGCTCGAGCACGATGTCATCACCCTGTGCGAAGGCAGTTGTTTCTTCACCCTGCTGATTCAGGAGGCGGTGCACCACGCCCCGCAACCGCTGGGGGTTGTCGAACTCGTGCTCACGCTTTGCAGCCTGCCGAACCGGCACATCATCGCCGACACCATCCTTGAGGTAATGTTCTATCGCCTCGTCCACATCGCCTAGAAACGCTACCCGGCCGCGCTCCAGCACCAGCCCTTTATCGCAGAAGCGGCTGATGTCGTTCATCGAGTGCGATACCAACACGAACGAGGATTGATCACGTAGTTCCTGAATACGGTTCAGGCACTTCTGCTTGAAGCGAAAGTCACCGACCGCCAGCACCTCATCGATCAGCAGAAGATTGGGGTCGCAATGAATGGCAATGGCAAAAGCAAGCCGGGTGCGCATTCCCGAACTGTAGGTTTCTATGGGGGCATCGATGAAGTCACCGAGTTCGGCAAAGTCAACGATGTCCTGAAGATGTGCCTGCATGTACACATGGTCGTGGCCCAACAGGGCGCCTTTGACAAAAACGTTGTCGCGACCGCTCAAGCCGAGCTGCAAACCGGAGTTGAGATTGATGAAACTGACACAGCGACCCACCGAACGCACGCTGCCGCGATCGGGTGGAACGAAACCGCTCAGCATGCTGAGAAGCGTGCTCTTGCCAGCGCCATTCAGGCCAATGAGACCAATAGCCTCGCCTCGACGCAGGCTGAAGCTCACATCGTGAACCGCCCAGAATTCATCAGAGGCCAGTGGTTCGTCGGCACTACTGCGACCCAACAGGGGTGCGGCCAAGGAGCGTCTCGCCAGGCGCAAGCGCGCGCGTTTCGATTTGCCAAAGCGTTTGCAGACGCCATTGACCTCCAGAACCGTATCTTCACCGGAAAGCACCTACAACAATCCTCTCACATGTCTTTCAGAGACATGCACGAAATAACATCCACAGAAAAACGCCAGCAGGGCCGCCAACGTCACTACTGCAAATGCCTGAGGCGAGGCAAACTCGCCGTGTACCAGCAACAAGCGAGCATTATCTATCAACACCGCCAGTGGGTTGCCGATAGACAGGGCATCGCCCCAGACGTTGGCAGGCAGTGGGAAAATGGCCAGGCTGAGAAAGATCAGGTAGCGCATGAGCACATCTACAACGGTGCGCGTATCCGGTACCGCCAACGTCAACAACATCAGAAAGCAACCGACGCCAGTTGCAAACAGAAACATGACGACGAGTGCGAGCATCCCATACAGCACACCCAGCAAACTTGGCTGTGCCAGCCAGAACAGAAACGGCAGTAGGAATAGCAACCGGATAAAGGTATCGAACAACGCCTCCATGGACTCACAGGCAATGGCTACACTCACGGGAAAGTGTGATCTAGACAACGTACCGGCTTGCCGCTGCAGGGCCTGCATGGGTGCCTGCATAGCACCCGCCATGAGAAACCAGAAGGTCACTCCCAGGCCAACATAAACCGCAGGATGCATGCCGTTAGTGGCCGCAGGAGCAAAGAGCAGCCGAAGAAACAAGTAGGCAGACACCGGAACAACCGGCAAGACCAGGGCCCAGAAGACGCCGAGATAGGAGCGGGAAAAACGGCCTCGCAATGTGCGCGAGAACTGCACGCGGACTTGCCAGCGATTCTGTCGAAAAACACGTGCCGCATCAGCCAGTCCACGCCACAGGCCCACCTTCTCCGGCGCACCGGCGGAATACTCCTGTATACGCAGGTGAGAAAAGTCGTCTCTATCGGTCACGCAGTTGTCTCGTCCAGGCCAACCCCAAGGCGACGGCGACGGGCATCCAGAACAGGAGCCACATGGCACCGATCTTGTCCAACAGTTCGTGACCATCGAGCAGAAATGCCGGCAACGCGAGACCCAGCACGCCAAAGGCAAGCTTAGCGCGCGCGAACGCGTCGAACTGCTGCTGGGCCACGGCCGCTCCGGACACCACGGCCAGCGCGGCGGCGGTGATCAGGGCCGAGGCATGACTATTGACGGAGCGCGTCGGTGAGGACATTGGTGAGGCGAGGCGGGTGTGGGTATTGCAGGAGC
>JAUIED010000011.1 GCA_030428905.1 Gammaproteobacteria bacterium | reverse complement strand
GCCGCCGTACATATCGTTTTTGTGGCCGGTCACTAGTGACCCGTCACATTAATTCGTCGAACTATGACGCGTCCCACGGCGTCGCTGGCTAGGCGCGTCTCGCAGAGCATGGTGGCGCCATGTTCAAGAGGCGCAACAACGCCAGAGGCGCCGTGGGACGCGCCCTTCGGGTGGCCCAAAATCGCCAATAGCTGTTGCCCGAGCGCTGAAGGCTCCGTTGCATCCCTTGGAAAGGTCCCGACCTGTCCGGCGGAATGCGCCTCCTCCTCCGGGAACACAGAGCTCTTGACGATTTTGGGCTCATCATAGATCAACGAATTAATGCGACGGGTCACTACGGTCACGCTTCTGCCGTGTCGATCTTCAGCCGGTTATCCTCGACCGTAACCGTCACCGTGCCGCCGTTTTTGGCGAGTTTGCCGAACAGCACTTCCTCCGCCAGCTCGCGCTTGATCTTCTCCTGGATGAGCCGCTGCATGGGCCGCGCACCGAGCTTCTCATCGTAGCCCTCGCGCGCCAGCCACTCACGAGCCTGCTCGTCGACTTCAAGCGACACTCGCTTTTCATCGAGCTGCGTTTGCAGTTCCGTGAGGAACTTGTCCACCACCGTGAGAATCACCTCGAACGGTAGCGGCGCGAACATGACGATCGCATCGAGGCGATTGCGAAACTCTGGTGTGAAGAGCTTCTTGATCGCCTCCATACCATCGGTGGAATGGTCTTGCTCGGTGAAGCCCACCGATGCACGGCTCATATCCTGCGCGCCTGCGTTGGTGGTCATGATCACCACGACGTTACGAAAATCCGCCTTGCGGCCGTTGTTGTCGGTGAGCGTGCCGTGGTCCATGACCTGCAGCAGCAGGTTGAACACCTCCGGATGCGCTTTTTCGATTTCATCGAGCAGCACGACGCTATGCGGGTGTTTGGTGACCGCCTCAGTGAGCAAACCACCCTGGTCGAAACCCACGTATCCCGGAGGCGCGCCAATCAGGCGCGACACGGTATGCCGCTCCATGTATTCCGACATGTCGTAGCGCAACAGTTCGACACCCATGGTCGCGGCCAGCTGCTTGCACACCTCGGTCTTGCCAACCCCCGTAGGCCCGGCAAACAGAAACGAACCGATGGGTTTCTCGCCGCCTTTGAGTCCCGCACGAGAGAGCTTGATGGCGGAAGCCAGCTGATCGATGGCTTCATCCTGCCCGAACACCACCATTTTCAGCTTGTCATCCAGATCGCGCAGCGCTTCTTTGTCAGAAGTCGTGACCTGCGCGGACGGAATGCGGGCGATCTTCGCCACCACCTGCTCGATGTCGGCAGTGCCGATGCTTTTCTTGCGTTTACTCGGCGCCACCAGCTTCTGTGCCGCCCCTGCCTCGTCGATCACGTCAATGGCCTTGTCAGGCATGAAGCGGTCGTTGATGTACTTGGCGGAAAGCTCTGCGGCGGTGCGCAGCGCCTTGTCGGTGTAGCGAATGTCGTAGTGATCCTCGTAGCGCGACTTGAGGCCTTTGAGAATCTGGTAGGTCTCCGTCACGGTAGGTTCGATTACATCGATCTTCTGGAAGCGCCGGGACAGCGCCCGGTCTTTGTCGAAAATGCCCCGGTACTCCTGGTAGGTGGTGGAGCCCATGCACTTGATTTCACCCGAGGCCAGCATTGGCTTGAGCAGGTTGGATGCATCCATCACCCCGCCGGACGCAGCCCCCGCGCCGATGATCGTATGGATCTCATCGATGAACAGAATCGCGCCTTCGTCTTTTTTCAGTTCGGCAAGCACCGCCTTGAACCGCTTTTCAAAGTCGCCGCGATACTTTGTGCCTGCCAGCAGCGCGCCCAGGTCGAGGGAATACACCGTGCTCTCGGCGACGACATCCGGCACTTGCGAGTCGACGATGCGCTTCGCCAGCCCCTCGGCAATCGCCGTTTTACCCACACCGGACTCACCCACCAGCAGGGGATTGTTCTTGCGTCGGCGACAGAGCACCTGGATCACTCGCTCAAGCTCCGTTTCCCGCCCAACCAGCGGGTCGATGAGGCCCTTCCTGGCGTTCTCATTGAGGTTGGTTGCAAAAGCCTCTAGCGCCGCCTGTGGTGCGCCTTCGCCCGCCATGGCTTCTTCTTCAGGCTGCCCGCCGCCGGGCTGCTCGCTGGCATCCTCACCGAGCACCTTGGAGATGCCGTGGGCGATGTAGTTGACCACGTCGATGCGGGCGATGTTCTGCGATTTCAGGAAGAACACGGCCTGGCTTTCCTGCTCGCTGAAGATGGCCACCAGCACATTGGCGCCGGTCACTTCCTTCCGCCCGGAGGACTGCACGCTGAACACCGCGCGCTGCAGTACCCGCTGGAAGCCCAGCGTCGGCGTGGTTTCGCGATCAGAGTCGCCAGCGGGAATGAGCGGCGTGGTGCTCTCGATGAAGCCTTCGAGCTCGCCGCGGAGCTGATCGATGTTGCACCCGACCTTCTCCAGCACGTCGACGGCGATGGCATTGTCCAGCAACGCCAGCAGCAGATGCTCCACCGTCATGAACTCGTGCCGCTTGGCGCGCGCCTCGCGGAAGGCGTTGTTGATGGTCGCTTCGAGGTCCTTGCTCAGCATAATTCGACTCTCAGTCCGTCATCTCTATAGTCGACATCAGCGGGTGCTGATTCTCCTGCGCGTAGTCGTTGACCTGTTGGGATTTGGTCTCCGCCAGATCGCGCGGGAAAATTCCGCACACTGCCGACCCTTGGGTGTGCACCGCCAGCATCAGCTGCGTGGCCCGCTCCATGTCCATATTGAAGAACTTCTGCAGAACGTGCACCACGAATTCCATCGGCGTGTAGTCATCGTTCAGCAGAATCACCTTGTACATCGGCGGCCGCTTGAGCTTGGGCTTGGCTTCTTCGACGACGACGCCAATATCCTGCCCTGGTTGCTGATCCTCATCGCCGTCGCTGGCACGCACCTGTGCAGACACCAGTGCCGATACCGTGTTCCAGGGAAGCCAACCTGAGGCCAAAAACTTCTCGCTCATACAGCAAGTCTAAGTGGTGGCCCGCCAATGTCTACCGGCGCTTGCGTCCGGCCATCGATCATCTGCATTGCAGATCCTATATGGGGCTCAAAGGCGCAGCTTCAAGATGCCTGGCACGCTACACGCTTGACTTTCCGGCCACTTTTTGGCGAAGTTCCGGTTTCGGGGAGCATACCTATAGAACTGGAGCTTGCAGTTATGCCGCTTAGTGCGGACGAGCATTGCAGGTAACCGGTCAGACGCGGGGCGGTAACAACGTGGCAATCGGCAAGGTGAAGTGGTTCAACAACGCCAAAGGTTATGGTTTTGTTGTAGCGGATGAGTTCGGGGAGGATTTGTTCGCGCACTATTCGGCCATCGAAATGGATGGCTATAAAACGCTCAAAGCCGGGCAGGATGTACAGTTCGACGTGACCGAAGGGCCAAAGGGCCTGCACGCAACCAACATTCGTCCGGTAACCGCGGTGGAAGTAGATCTGCCGTCGGACGACGAGCACGCGGATGACGATGACAACATAGGCAACCGCATCGACGACGATCAGCAACCGGGATACGCGAGCTAGCCGATTTCTCGACAGCCCGCGTAGCCCAGGTTTTTTACCACGCCACCGCTACATCTCGGCAATCATTGCAGCACCGAACTCACTGCACTTGAGCAGCGTTGCGCCTTTCATCAGACGTTCGAAGTCATAGGTGACGGTCTTCTTCGAGATCGCGCCTTCCGTGCCTTTAATGATCAGATCGGCAGCTTCCCGCCAACCCATGTGCCGGAGCATCATCTCGGCGGAGAGGATCAGCGAGCCCGGGTTTACCTTGTCCTGGCCTGCGTATTTGGGTGCGGTGCCGTGGGTCGCCTCAAAGAGCGCAATGCTGTCACCGATGTTCGCACCGGGCGCGATACCGATACCACCAACTTGCGCCGCGAGGGCGTCAGAAAGGTAGTCACCGTTCAGGTTCATGGTGGCGATCACGTCGTACTCATCCGGCCGCGTGAGGATCTGCTGCAGCATGGCATCGGCAATGACGTCCTTGACGATGATCTGCTTGCCAGTATTCGGGTTGGTGAACTCGTGCCACGGGCCGCCGTCCAGCGGCTTGGCGCCGAACTCCTCCACCGCGAGCTCGTAGCCCCAGTCCTTGAAGGCCCCCTCGGTGAATTTCATGATGTTGCCTTTGTGCACCAGGGTCAGCGAATCACGATCGTTGTCCACGATGTACTGCAGCGCCTTGCGGATCAGGCGCTTACTGCCCTCCACGGAAATCGGCTTGATGCCAATGCCGCAGTGCTGCGGGAAGCGGATCTTCTGTACGCCCATTTCGTTCTGCAGGAAGGCCAGCACCTTGTCTGCATCAGCGGAGTCGGCTTCCCACTCTACGCCGGCGTAGATGTCTTCGGTGTTCTCCCGGAAGATGACCATATCGGTCTTCTCCGGTGCCACCACCGGACTCGGCACGCCCTGGAACCAGCGCACGGGACGCTGGCACACATACAGATCAAGTTCCTGGCGCAGCGCCACGTTCAGCGAGCGGATACCGCCGCCTACCGGAGTGGTCATTGGCCCTTTGATACCGACGATGAACTCTTTCATCGCCTCCAGGGTTTCCGCGGGCAACCACTCGTCCTCGCCGTACACTTCCAGAGACTTCTCGCCGGAGTAGATTTCCATCCATGCGATCTTGCGCTTGCCGCCGTAGGCCTTCGCCACCGCCGCATCGACCACGTCAATCATCACCGGTGTGATGTCGACGCCGATGCCGTCACCTTCGATGAAAGGAATGATCGGATGGTCGGGTACGTTCAGTGAGTTGTCGGCGTTGACGGTAATTTTTTCGCCGTCCGTCGGCACTTTAATATGCTGGTAGGCCATGCTTTCTCCGCGTCAGTTCTGCAGGTCTTGGGTTCAGAAGGCCGCGGATTATACTGGAACCGGCGGCAAGACACAGGGCTGGTCTCAACTCTCGTCGGTCTCCAGCCAACCGGCGCGCCTGGCGTGATCATCCGCCGTAGACGTCACCCAGCGAGCGCCGCCGCTGCCCTGCTCGCGTTTCCAGAACACCGCCTCGGTCTTCAGATAGTCCATCAGATACTCGCAAGCAGCGAACACTTCCGGTCGATGCCCGCCAGCGACCTGGACCAGCACGATCTGCGCTTCGGGCAGCAGCGTGCCCACACGGTGCACGATAACCACATCCTGCACCGGCCAGCGCTCGGCGCAGCGGGTTACGATGTCGCCAATGCTCTGCTCGGTCATGCCCGGGTAGTGCTCGAGGGTAAGCGCGCTCACGCCCTCGCCGTCGTGGCGATCGCGCACGAGCCCGACAAAAGCCGCCATGGCACCGGCAGCGCCTCCCACCCGCGCGCGCTGTCGGTTCCACTCATCGCCGATATCGAAATCTTCTTCGCAGACACGGATGTCGACGTGCACGGCTCAGCCGCCTGTGACCGGCGGCAGGAACGCCACCTCGTCGCCGTCGGACAGCGCACCGCCGCCGTCCCAGATGGTCTGGTTGCGAGCGATGCGCACGTTTTCTGCACGCAACTCATCCAGCAGGTCGGCAGGCATCCGCGCGTCCAGCGCCGCCATGAGGCCGCCGAGGCGCGCATCTTCCAGCACCAGCGTCAGCTGACGACAACCGGCCAGCTCGGCCAGGTTGGCAAAGAACAGCACGTGTACCTGCACGGATTCGGACATCAGCGTGTATCCGCTTCGTAGGTTCCCGACTTGCCGCCGGACTTGGACAACAGGCGGGTATGCTCGATCACCATGCCCCGATCCATGGCCTTGCACATGTCGTAGACCGTCAACGCCGCAATACTGACCGCCGTAAGCGCCTCCATCTCCACACCGGTCTGCCCGTTCACACGGCACTCCGCGCGGATGTTCAGGGTGTCTTCGGAGGGCGTATCGAAGTGCACGGAAACCCGCGTGAGCGGCAGCGGGTGGCACAGCGGGATCAGATCCGCAGTGCGTTTTGCCCCCTGAATGCCGGCAATCCGCGCCGTGGCAAGCACCTCGCCCTTGGCGATGTCATTCGCCTGGATGGCGGCCAGCGTCGCCGGCTGCATGCGCAGCACTGCTTCCGCCACAGCGACCCTCGAAGTCACCGCCTTGTCGGCGACGTCGACCATGCTCGCGCGTCCATGCTCATCGATATGCGTGAGTTTGCTCATGCGGCGCATTGTAGAACCTATCGATGCACCAAACGAGGCCGCACGGAGCTGCTTTTGGTAGAATCGCCGGCTTTCCTCGTGACTGGACGGCCCCGTGTCGAAAGCCAGCGTCATCGTCGGACTATCCGGTGGCGTCGATTCTGCCGTTGCCGCGGCTCTGCTGCTCGAGCAGGGCTATGCCGTGCAAGGCCTGTTCATGAAGAACTGGGAGGAAGACGATGGCACCGAGTACTGCACCGCCATGGAAGACTTGGAGGATGCCCGCCGAGTCAGTGACCTCCTCGGCATCGAGCTGGTGACGGCGAACTTCGCAGCAGAGTACTGGGATGACGTATTCGAACAGTTTCTGGCGAGCTACCGCGCCGGCCTGACGCCAAACCCCGATGTGTTGTGCAACCGGGAGATCAAGTTCAAACAGTTTGCCCGCTACGCCAGAAGTCTCGGGGCCGATTTCATCGCCACCGGCCACTACGCCCGCCTGGAGGTGGTGGACGGTCGCAACCGGCTGCTCAAAGGTATCGATACCGACAAAGACCAGAGCTACTTTCTGCAGGCGGTGACGAACAAACAGTTCGACCGTTGTCTTTTCCCGCTCGGCGGCCTGCGCAAAACCCGTGTACGGGAGATCGCAAGCCAACTGGGCCTGCCTAACGCCCGCAAGAAAGACAGCACCGGCATCTGTTTTATCGGCGAGCGGCGCTTCGCAGATTTTCTCAATCGCTACCTGCCGCACCAGCCAGGGCCGATCCGCACGCCAGAGGGCCGAACGCTGGGCGAACACGTCGGCCTTGCCTACTACACCATCGGTCAACGTCAGGGGCTCGGCATCGGCGGCCGGCGAGATGCCGTGCAAGCGCCGTGGTACGTATGCGCAAAGGACCATGCCGAGAACGTGCTGGTGGTGAGCCAGCAGCAGGAGGACCTGCACCGGTCATGGCTGGCGGCGGATCCCGCTAACTGGCTTGTGCCGCAGCCCGCACTGCCTCTGCGCTGCACGGCGAAGATCCGCTACCGGCAAACGGACCAACCAGCAACGGTGTCCGCTCGGGCCGACGGCCGCCTGGGGGTACGTTTCGACAGCCCGCAACGGGCAGTCACTCCAGGCCAGTTCGTCTGCTTCTACGATAACGACGTGGTGCTCGGCGGCGCGGTGATTACCGCATGAACCGATGGAACGCACAGATCATGAGTTTCGCCGCTGTCTGTGAAGCTGCCGCAGTCACCGAACAGATCGCTACCGGAAGCCGCGATACCCCGCCTGTACACCTGCTTGGCGCCGTCTTCTCGCAGGAGGAGGATGATCTTGCCGCCATTTTCGAACCGCGAGCGGCGTTTCTCGGCGGTCTGGAGCATGCTGCAGATCTTCTACGCGGCGAGCTGCGTTCACCCAATCCGGCGCGCTACACGGTGCAGCTGCTCAAGTTGTCCGCGAGCCTGTCGAAGTCGCGCGAATCGATCGCACACCTGCGGCAGCTGCTCGATGCAACACCGTCCCACCAGCGGGACAGCCATCGCGCTGCCGAGATCTACTCACAGACCTTGAGCCGCTTAAAGCCCACCATCGTCGTGCACGGTAACGGCCCACGGCTGCAGCAGCCGGGAGTGGCGGATGGCATTCGGGCAAGCCTTCTGGCCGGCGTGCGGTTCGCCTGGTTGTGGCGGCAGATCGGCGGCAAGCAATGGCACCTGGTATTACAGAGAGCGCGGGTGCTGCGCACCATCAACGAAATGAGGATGCACTGACGATGTCCCAGGAACTACTCGCCATCAGCCCGCTGGACGGCCGCTACCGCGGTAAAGTGGCGAGCCTGGCTGCGCACACCAGCGAATGTGCGCTGCACCGCTTCCGCGTGCAGGTGGAATGCGAATGGTTGCTCACACTCGCCGCGCAGGACGGCATCAGCGAATTGCCGTCGGTCGACGCCGACACTCAGGCAGCTGTGCGGGAAATCTTCGAGCGCTTCGATGCTGATGATGCGGCCCGGGTACGCGCTATCGAGGACGTCACCAATCACGACGTCAAGGCCGTTGAATACTTTGTCAAAGAAAAGCTGGCCAACGTCCCTGCACTACGCGCGCACAGCGAATTCGTGCATTTCGCCTGCACCTCGGAGGACATCAACAACCTCGCCTATGCGCTGATGCTCAAAGCCGTGCGAGAGCACGAGTTGCTGCCAACGATGCAGCGCATCATCGACGCTGTGGACGCGCTCGCTGCTGCTAACGCACAGCTGCCGATGCTCTCGCGCACGCACGGCCAGACCGCCTCGCCCACCACGCTCGGTAAGGAATTCGCCAACGTGTCTTACCGCTTGGCAAGGCAACACACACAGCTGGCCGAGGTCGTTCTGCTCGGCAAGATGAACGGCGCCGTGGGCAACTACAACGCCCACGCGAGCGCCTATCCGGACGTCGACTGGCCGGCTGTCAGCCGAGCCTTCATTGAGAACCTCGGGCTCGAGCAGAATCCGCTCACCACGCAGATCGAGCCGCACGACTTCATCGCCGAATACTGCCACGCCGTCATGCGGTTCAATCAGATCCTGCTGGACTTCGACCGCGACGTGTGGAGCTACATTTCCATCGCCTATTTCCGGCAGCGCAAGGTGGAGACAGAAACCGGCTCCTCGACCATGCCGCACAAGGTCAACCCCATCGATTTCGAAAATTCGGAAGGCAACCTGGGCCTCGCCAACGCGCTGCTGGAGCACCTGGCCAGCAAACTGCCGGTGTCACGCTGGCAGCGTGATCTGTCCGATTCCACGGTGCTGCGCAATGTCGGCACCGCTGTCGGTTACGCCATGGTCGCCTATCAGGCGACACTCAAGGGTATCGGCAAGCTCGAAGTCAACGAGGCGGCCATTCGCGCGGATCTCGATGGTGCCTGGGAGGTGCTTGCTGAACCGGTGCAAACGGTGATGCGCAAGCACGGCATGAGCGAGCCTTACGAGCGTTTGAAAGCCGCCACCCGCGGGCAGTCCATGACGAAAGAGTCTTTTGCCGGCGTCCTGGCGGCACTGCAGCTTCCGGATGCGGCGCTGGCAGAGTTGCAGGCACTCACACCGGACACCTACATCGGCCTCGCTGCTGCACTGGTGCGCGCGAACCGGTGAAAGTTCACGTGCTTGAAGTGGCCTGGTCTGAGTTCGCCGACCGCCTGCGTGCTATCCGTGGAGCGGTGTTCATCGACGAGCAGCGGGTACCCAAGGACATCGAGTGGGACGGGCTGGACGATGCAGCCACGCATTTTCTCGCAATCGACGAAGCGGGACGGGATCTGGGTTGTGCGCGCCTGATGCCCAGCGGGCAGATCGGTCGGATGGCAGTGCAGCGCGACTATCGCGGCAACGGCATCGGCGCAGCACTTCTCCGGGAGGCGGTGCGCAGCGCCGAAGCACAAGGTCACTCCGAGGTTTTCCTGCACGCGCAAACGCACGCCGAGGGTTTCTACGCTGAGCACGGGTTTCTTGCCGAGGGGGAAGAATTCCTGGAGGCAGACATTCCGCATCGCAACATGCGCCGCAAGCTCGCCATCGCCTACCCCGGCGAGGCGACGCCGGTGGAAGTGCCGGACGATCTGCAGCCGCAGCAGCAGCGCACCATGGGCAGTTTTTTCGACAACGAACCGCAAGCCCTTGCAGCGCTGTGCGCAGGCCTGGACGTCGCGCTGCGCAACCTTGCGATCTACAGCCACTTTCTCGATCCGGCCTACTTCGACCAGGCCAACAGCATCGAGCGGCTCTCTACGCTGGCGCGTCGAGCACGCAACAGCGAAATACGGATTCTCATCCACTCGACATCCATCATCATCAGCCGCGGTCACGGACTGATCGAGCTGGCGCGCCGTTTGCCCAGCAGCTTTCAGGTGCGCATCGTCGATGCGGACTACAACCCGCCGGATTCCTGCTTCGCCGTATGGGATGGCTGTGGCTTCTGGCGCCTCGCCGACTACCGCGAGCCGAACGGGGTGATGCGCAACGACGACCCGGTGCGGGCGCGACAGCTCACCGACACCTTCGATCAGCTCTGGGGCCGGTCAAAAACCGACCCCAATCTCCGGCTGTTGCGGCTGTAAACATGCGCAAGTCACTGTTTGCCCTTCTCGCCCTGGTGGCCATGACCAGCCACGCCGCACCACCTGACCTCAGTGCCACCCGCGTGCCGGTGGCGCCGATCATCGACGGGCGTGTTATGGATGACGCTGCGTGGACCACCGTGGTACCGGCCAGCGGCTTCCAGCAGGTACGGCCGTATGAGGGGCAACCCGCGAGCCAGCGCACCGATGTCTACATAGGCTTCGACGACGCCACGCTCTACATCGGCGTCATCCTGTTTGACGATGCGCCGGCGAACATCGTCAGTGGCGACAGCCGACGAGATACCAACCTCGACGATATCGACAGCTTCCGCGTGCTCATCGACGGTTTCATGGATCGCCAGAACGGCTTTGTGTTCGGCACCGCACCGTCTGGCGTCGAATACGACGGCCAGGTGATCCGCGAAGGCGAAGGCGGCTTCGGCTCCGGGGGCGGCGGTTTCAACCTGAATTGGGATACGAGCTGGGAGGTGGCGACGCGTGTGCACGATCGCGGCTGGAGCGCCGAGATGGCCATTCCCTTCCGCTCGCTGCGCTATGGCGCAGGGCAGCATCAGACCTGGGGTATCAACTTCCAGCGCAACATTGCGCGCAATAACGAGGTGGCCTATTGGGCGCCTCTACCCCGTCAGTACAGCCTGCAGCGCGTATCACTCGCTGGCACATTGCGCGGCGTTGAGGTGCCGTCGGCGCAAAGCCTGAAGATCACCCCTTACGTACTGGGCCAGTCGCGACGCGGCGGCAACCTGTCGAACGGCACCCACTTCGATGAGGAAGTAGGTTTCGACGCCAAGTTCAGCATCACGCCGAGCCTGACGTTGGATGCCACCTACAACACCGACTTCGCACAGGTGGAAGTGGACGAACAACAGGTGGATCTGAACCGCTTCAGCCTGTTCTTCCCCGAAAAGCGCCCGTTCTTCCTGGAAAACGCCGGCCAATTCAGCGTCGGCTCGCCCCGGGAGGTCGAACTCTTCTTCAGCCGCCGAATCGGCATCGACAGCGACGGCGTGCAGCAACCCATCGATGCTGGCGTGCGCCTGTCGGGCAAGGTCGGCAGCCGCACGAATATCGGCCTGCTGCACATGCAGACCCGCAGCGACGAAGGCACCGCACCTGCCAATGACTTCTCCGTCGTACGCCTCAACCAGGAGCTGGCGAACCGCTCGTCCATCGGCGGTATTTTCGTCTCGAGAGACGGCGAGCGCAGCGGCGACTACAACCGCACCTACGCGCTCGACGGCCAGTGGGGAATCGGCGAAGACTGGACCCTCACTGCCTACACAGCGCAAACTGAAACACCAGGCCGACGCGGCGATGATCAGGCGCATCGCCTGCGTGCAAACTTCAACAGCGAAACCTGGATCGGCGCGGCTGGCTACACGTCAGTGGGGGAAAACTTCAATCCGGAAGTTGGTTTTCTGCGCCGCAGCAACTACGAGAAGGGTGACTGGTTTGTGCTGCGCAGAATCCGCCCGGATGACTGGTTCGGCATCCTCGAACTCAGGCCCCATATCTCATTCAACGGCTGGTGGGACCACGACGGCTACTTCGAGACCGGCTTCCTGCACGTGGACAATCACTGGGAGTGGCGCAACGGCTACGAGATCCACACCGGTGTGAATTTTCTGCACGAAGGTGTGCGTAGCGCTTTCGAGATCAATCCGGGAACGTTCGTGGAGCCCGGCGAATACGACCACCACGAAGTGGACTTCGTGCTGCAAACCGACGACACGCAGCCGCTGAGCTTCGACACGGCCATCAAGATCGGCGGCTTCTTCGGCGGCCATCGCAAGGCGGTGGATTCGACGCTGCGCTATCGATTTCGCGACCGTTTCTCATCAGAGCTCGTGTGGAGCCACAACGACCTCGACCTGCCGTTTGCCAATGGCGATTTCAAGGTGAATGTCGGACGCCTGCGCCTGACATACGCATTCACGCCCAAAGTACAGCTACAGGCGCTCGTTCAGTACGACAACCGCACGGACCTGGTTGGCACCAACATACGTTTTTCCTGGCTGCAGTCAGCCAACGCCGGGCTTTATCTGGTGTACAACCAGATCGATGACGAGACCGTCGTAGGCCCCATAGAGAAGCGCCGTGAGTTCGTGCTGAAGTATTCACGCATCATCGATCTGCTGTAACAGACAGCGAACCCGTTGCAGGCCAACCCATGGGCTCGGCAACCGCAGGCCCGATACCCTGCTGGGTGATCGTCACCTTGAGCTGCGGCCGCCACATGCCGTCCTGCACTGCAAAGGCATTGCCTTGCCCAACCACACTGAGCTTGCCGCCATCCGCACGGAAGTGCGCGGCGATGGCGGCCTCAGCATTGCCGTGGGCAGGCGGCAACTGCAATCCGCTGATCGTAACGACGCCGTTGTCGGCGCTGATCGGGCCATCAGCGCCCCACAGATGCACCTCCACGACATCGGCATAGAGACGGCCCAGCACAAAACCGTTGCCGCCGCCTTGCATACGTTGCGACGCATTACGTGCCCAGCGCGACCAGTTCCAGGCTTCACCGGCTTCCTGGCGCAGATGCACGGTGGGCCGATGCAGATAGACCTGATACACGGCCGCCTGCCAGCCCGATAGACTTCGCCAGGGATGGAAGTCCACTTCCACGAGCGGTATCTCCAGCAGCGGTAGCGAACTATCCGCCATTGAGACAGTCAGATTATTTGCCGATAGAATGCCTCGCTGCCAATCCACGGACCAGGGCGATCCACCCAGCTCCAGCCCAACAAGCGACGCCTGGCGAGCAATTGAGGCCCCGAACGTCGCCGGCACGGACTTCACCAGATACCAGAGCATGCAAGCAGCCAGGACCGTCATGACGCCCAACACCAGGAATCTCCGCCTGGTAGTACTGTGTGCAATTACCGTGTTGCTCATCGCTCAACAGGTCCTTTCCGTACCGGGCCAAACGCCTTTGGACAAGGCGCTGCACAATGCGTTTCATCTACCCTGGTTTTTCATCGTTACGCTGGGATTGCGGGTGTGGTTTCGTGCCTGGCCGGCAGCGCTGCTCACGGCTTGTGCGCTTTCGTTCGCAAGCGAAGGTGTTCAGCACCTTACCGGCCGCGAAGCGAGCATCCTTGATCTCGTGCGCAACGGCGCCGGCAGCGCCGCCGCCTGGTTGCTCTGGCAGATCATGGCCACGAGTCTGAGTGGCCGGCGTTGGCTTTACGGCAGCCTCGCAATCCTCATCACGGCTGCGACCCTCTCGCCGTTGGCTGCAGCGCTCGTCAGCAAACAATACATCGACAACCGCTTTCCTCTGCTGCTGGACATGAGCGACCGGCGGGGGCATGCACACGCCCGGGCAACCAGCAGCGCTTCGGCAACCCCGGATGGATTGCTGCTCTCCATCGACGCATCGCCCTGGCCGGGGTTACACCTCAGCGATCCGGTGCCGGATTGGTCTGGCTACACAGCGCTGACCATCGACCTCACGTTGGATGCGGGCGCGCCCATTGATCTGTTTGCCGGTCTTCTGCTGAAGCCCGGAGACGGCATAACCGATTTCAGCATCAGGCGAATCGAGCCCGGCAGAGCGCGGGTAACCTTTCCGCTGGATGCGCTTTTACCGCAGCGACGAGTGCCGGTGCACGACGTGTTCCTGTACACAACAGGCGCGTACACCGGCCGCCATCTGACGTTCCACTCGGTGTGGCTCGACTGACAGCCCGTTGCTAAGCCGCTATCGATCTGCCAGCGCGACGAACGATCGCGGATCGGGGCCGACATAGTCCGCGCTCGGGCGAATGATGCGGTTGTTGCTGCGCTGTTCCATGCAGTGCGCCGTCCAACCGCTCACCCGTGAGCACACGAATATCGGTGTGAAAAGCTTCGTGGGGATACCCATGAAGTTGTAGGCCGATGCATGGAAGAAGTCGGCGTTGGCGAACAGCTCCTTCTCATCCCACATCGCCTTCTCGATCGCGCAGGAAATGGGATACAGCTGATTCGGATCGCCAGACTCCTTAGCGAGCTTCTCGGACCACTCCTTGATGATGCCGTTGCGCGGGTCGGAAGTACGGTAGATCGCATGGCCGAAGCCCATGATCTTGTCCTTGCGAGCCAGCATGTCGAGGATGCCTTGCGTTGCTTCTTCCGCAGAGGAGAACTTCTCGATGAGCTCCATGGCCGCCTCGTTGGCGCCGCCATGCAACGGCCCGCGGAGGCTACCGATGGCGCCCGTGACACAGCTGTGCAGATCGGACAGCGTCGAGGCACACACACGGGCGGTGAACGTCGATGCGTTGAACTCGTGCTCCGCATAGAGGATCAGGGAAACGTCCATCACGCGCTGGTGCAGCTCCGAGGGGCTTGCGCCTGTGAGCGTCTTCAGGAAGTGCCCTGCAATCGACTCTTCGTCGCTTGCGGTTTCGATGCGCACGCCATCATGTGAGTAGCGATACCAGTAGTTGATGATGCCGGGCAGCGTTGCCAACAGCCGGTTGGCGACAGCCTGCTGGTTGGAAAAATCACCCTCCGGCTCCAGGTTGCCGAGCATCGAGCAACCGGTGCGCATGACGTCCATGGGGTGTGCTGAGGCAGGAATCCGCTCCAGCACTTCCCGCAGCACCGCAGGCAGCTCACGCTGGCCGGCGAGCGTTGCTTTGTAGTCGGCCAGCTGCTGTGCGTTGGGCAACTCACCGAAGAAGATCAGGTATGCCACCTCTTCGAACGTAGCACCCTGCGCCAGCTCGGAGATGTCGTATCCGCGATACGTGAGTCCGGTGCCCGACTTGCCCACTGTGCAGAGCGCCGTTTCCCCCGCGCTCTGGCCGCGCAGACCTGCGCCGCCCAGTTTTTTGTCCACCATTAGTTCGCCTCCCGGTTGGTTGCAAAAAGTTGATCGAGCTTCTGTTCGTAGTCGTGATAGCCCAGGTGATCGTAGAGTTCCATGCGGGTTTGCATGAGGTCTACCACGCTCTCTTGTGTGCCCTCGCGACGGATGGTCTCGTAGACGGTGAGTGCCGCTTTGCTCATGGCGCGAAATGCTGACAATGGGTACAACGCCATGGCAATGCCTACCTCGCGAAGCTGCTCGGTAGTATACAAAGGTGTTTGACCGAATTCCGTGAGGTTGGCGAGCACCGGTACGCCTGCGGCCTTCACCACCGGCTCGTACATGTGAATGTCCGTCATCGCTTCAGCAAAGATCATATCGGCACCGGCTGCCACGAACCGTTCGGCCCGCTCGACTACCGCATCGAAACCATCCACCGCCAACGCATCGGTACGTGCCATGACCACAAACGCATCGTCCGTCTTCGCATCCACCGCCGCCTTGATGCGGTCTTCCATCTCCTCGACGGAGACGATCTCCTTGTTGGGCCGGTGTCCGCAACGCTTCTGCGCCACCTGATCCTCGATGTGCACCGCGGCTGCACCCGCACGGATGCACTCGCGGATGGTTCGGGAGATGTTGAACGCCCCGCCCCAACCGGTATCGATGTCCACCAGCAAGGGCAAAGACGTCGCAGCGGTGATGCGCCGGACGTCTTCGAGCACATCGTTCATGCTCGTCATGCCGAGGTCCGGCAGGCCATAGGATGCGTTGGCGATACCGCCGCCGGAGAGATACACGGCCTGAAAGCCCGAATGCTCGGCCAGCATGGCTGCGTATGCGTTGATGGTGCCGGGAATCTGCAACGGCTGCTCCTTGGCAACCGCGTCCCGGAACTTCTGTCCTGCGCTCATGAATGCTCCTCCTGAATGATCTTGTGTAGGGTGGTTTCGTCCTGCTGCAAACGCTTACGCGCCGCACCGATGTG
Source organism: Gammaproteobacteria bacterium (assembly GCA_030428905.1). GTDB lineage: Bacteria > Pseudomonadota > Gammaproteobacteria > Pseudomonadales > Azotimanducaceae > SYFY01. Next base: position 36,165 of record JAUIED010000011.1, on the reverse strand, counting down.
GCGCCGCATGAGCAGCTCTGCCAACTCGCCGTCGCCCCCATCGATGGCCTCGAGGATGCGGTAGTGCTCGTCCAGAGCCTGCGCCGGACGCCCGGCGCCAATGGAAAACTTGAAACGATACATGCGCATGAGCTGATACAGGTCGTCGAGCAACACATCAGCCAGCACCGCGTTTCCGGAACCGTGCACGATGCGGTAATGAAAGTCGTAGTCGCCCTCTTCCTGATAGTAACCGGCGCCGTCATCGGTACCGATACTCGCCGCGTGCTCGTCGAGCAACCGCTCGAGCGCCTGGATATCAGCCTTCGGCATGCGCTCTGCCGCAAGGCGGGCAGCCATGCCCTCCAGAGCTTCACGTGTTTCGTACAGCGCACCCAACTGCTCTACACCCAGCGACACCACGCGGGCACCGGCATTCGGGGTCACGTGCACCAGACGCCGGGCCTGCAGCCCGCGGATGGCTTCCCGTAACGGCCCGCGGCTGGTGCCAAATCGCCGTGCCAGCTCGGGCTCGTTGAGCTTCGCCCCTGGCGCGATGTCACCCTGCACGATGGCCGTCTGCAGTTGCTTCAGCACGGTATCGGCGCGGGTTTCACTTCGCCTTTCAATTGGCCTTTCAATTGGCCTTTCAATTCGCCCCTCAGGGCGCATTGCCTGGGCGGGTGGTTGCTGTAGGATATCGGGCAAGACGTTACGTAATTGTTGACAATCATCGGCTGCGTATCGTGAAAAGACACCATATTCCGCGATAACCTGCCCGTCAAGACAAATATTGTCGACAATATCTCGATTCCGCTCGTACCCCTACCAGCCTGACCTGGCGCCGCTGGCCAGCCGCTTGCTGCCATTCGGGGATCTTGCGTGGCTGACGAGCAGCGGCCGCCGCGGTGGCCGCTTTGACATCCTCGCCGCCGCGCCTGCACAGACTGTGCACTACGATGCCGGCTGCCTGCAGATCGGCAGTGAAAAGGTACGCACGAACGACCCACTCAGGGCACTGGCAAGCCGCTGGCCACTGCCAGCCGCCGACACCGCGCAGACTTTGCCATTCCGCTGTGGCTTCATCGGCTATCTGGGCTACCCGCTGCACACCACCACAGAACGTCAGCACCCGCCGCCGCCCGACCCGACCGGCATGCCCATGCTGCGCGGCGGCTACTACGCGTGGGCGCTCATCGCCGACCACGAACAACGCTCGCTTCTCCTCGCCGGCGAGCACGAACCGCCCGCTGACATCCTGCGCGCCATCGAAGCCCACGACGATCTGACCGGTCGCTACGCACGAACAGGGCCGTTTCGCTCAACCATGCAACCGGATGCTTACCATCGCGCCTTCGAGCGGGTGCGCGAACACATTCTCGACGGTGACTGCTATCAGGTAAATCTGGCCCGCCACTTCAGCGCGCCGTGCAGCGGCTCGCCGCTCGCCCTGCTCGCCGACTTCAAACGGCTGCAGGGTGCCTCCTATGGTGCCCTTCTGGCCTACCCGGAAGGCAGCGTGCTCAGCGTTTCACCCGAACGGTTCGTGATCGGACACAACGGCAACATCAGTACCTGGCCCATCAAAGGCACCGCGCCACGGGGTACATCCGCAGGCGAGGACCGGCAAATCGCCACAGCGCTCGCACGGTCCGCAAAGAATCGAGCGGAAAACGTCATGATCGTCGACCTGTTGCGCAACGATCTGGGCCGGGTGTGCGAAACCGGCAGCGTGCACGTGGATGCCCTGTGCCACACCACCCGGCATGCCAATGTGCATCATCTGCAGAGCGTCGTCTCTGGACGTATGCGCCAGGAGGTCGGCCCCTGGCTTGCGCTGCGGTCGCTCTTTCCCTGCGGCTCCGTCACCGGCGCGCCGAAAATTGCTGCGATCGACATCATCAATGCCCAGGAGCCTGTCGGTCGCTCAGCGTACTGCGGCGCCATCGGCTACATCGATGCTGCCAGCCAACGCTTCGACTTCAACGTTGCCATACGCACCGCCGTGCTGGCCAACAGAACACTACACGTGTGGGGCGGCGGCGGTCTGGTCGCCGACTCCAACGCCGCGGATGAACTCGCCGAGATCGACGCCAAGGTCGGCCGGCTACTGCGCGGCCTCGATCATCTCCAATAGCGCTGCGTAGTCGGTGGCGTGCGGGTACTGCGGAAACTCGTTGAGCACATTGTCAGGCGCGCAGAAAAAGATACCGGCATCCGCTTCTTCCAGCATGGCAACGTCGTTGTACGAGTCGCCGGCGGCGGTGACACGGTAGCGCAGGTTGTGAAACGCCTGAACCGACGCGCGCTTCGGGTCCGGCTGGCGCAGCTTGTAGCCGGTGATGCGCCCGGCTTCCACCTCCAGGCGGTGGCAGAGCAGGAACGGGTGATCCAGCTTGGCCATCAGCGGCATGGCAAACTCATAAAACGTATCGGACAGGATGGCCACCTGGTATCGGCGACGCAGCTCGTCGAGAAAATCCGCAGCCCCGGGAAGCGGCTCCAGGCCGCTGATCACGTCCTGCACCACGTCGATGCCGATGCCTGTCTCATCCAGAATGCCAAGCCGATACTGCATCAAGTCGTCGTACACCGGGATGTCCCGCGTCGTCTTCGTGAGACGGGACTCACCGGTGCGCTCCGCAACACCCAGCCAGATTTCCGGAATGAGCACGCCTTCCAGGTCGAGGCAGACAATATTCAAGATTCGTTACTCCCCAGATTGTGACGATCAGCGAGCCGGCAAGCGAACAGATTCAAACAGGCGCGCGCGCTCCGCACGCGTGCTGCAGGCCACCGCCGCGTCCACCACGTCCGGTGTGAGGTGTGGCGCGAAGCGTTCGATGAAGTCGTACATGAAGCGTCGCAGAAACGTGCCGCGTCGAAAACCAATGTGGGTAATGCTCGACTCGAACAGATGGTCTGCCGGTATTACTACGAGGTCCTGGTCCTGCTTGGGATCGAACGCCATGGAAGCAATGATGCCCACACCGAGACCGAGCCGAACGTAGGTCTTGATGACATCGGTGTCCGTTGCCGTGAAGACGACGTTCGGCGTGAGTCCCTGGCTGACGAACGCGTCATCCAGCTTCGATCTGCCGGTGAAGCCGAACACGTAGGTGACGATGGGAAACTCCGCAACATCCGCCAGCGTCAGCGGTGAGCGCCGGGTAATGGGATGCCCTTTCGGCGCAACGATGCTGCGATCCCAGCGGTAACAAGGCATCATCACCAGGTCGTTGAAGAGGTTGAGGCCTTCGGTGGCGATGGCAAAATCCACCGTGCCGTCCACCGCAAGCTCAGCAATCTGTGCCGGCGTGCCCTGATTCATCTGCAGGGAAACTTCCGGATACTCCTCACGAAATCCCTGAATCACGCTCGGCAGCGCGTAACGCGCCTGAGTGTGCGTGGTGGCGATCGACAGGCTGCCCTGCTTTTCGTTGCTGTATTCCTGGGCGAGCTGCTTGATGTCTTCCACACGGCGCAGGATGTCGCCCGCCATCTGAATGATTTCCGCACCTACCGGCGTTACGTGGGTAAGGTGCTTGCCGCTCCGGGCAAACACTTCGACATTGAGCTCGTCTTCCAGCAGGCGGATCTGTTTGCTGATGCCGGGCTGCGACGTAAACAGGCTCTGCGCGGTGGCGGAGACATTGAGGTCGTGATGGGCAACCTCCCAGATGTAGCGCAGCTGTTGCAGCTTCATGTCATGGCACCGCCGTTATAAAAACCGCCTTCAGTATAACGGTTACAGCTTTTCGGGTTAGCGGTTTGTGACGCCGCTCGGCACGTGACCGGCAGCGACCGCTGCCGAGGCGCGTTCCCAATGCACCGGCTGGTCATCAAAGAAGATGTCTGCGCCAAATGCGCGCAGGAACTCCGTCTTGTCCATGCCGCCCAGAAACAGCGATTCATCCAGCCGCACATCCCACGCCCGCAGGGTGCGGATCACCCGTTCGTGGGCCGGCGCACCACGCGCCGTGACCAGCGCCGTGCGTATCGGACACTGCTCGGCGGCGAACTCGGACTGCAGCGAGTGCAATGCTGCGAGAAACGCGCGAAAGGGCCCGCCTTCCAGCGCTTGCGTAGCCTTGGCGCGTTCGTGCGCGCTGAAGGCGTCGAGCCCCTGCTGCTGAAACACCTGCTCGGATTCGTCAGAAAACAGCACCGCATCGCCATCGAAGGCAATGCGCAGTTCACCCACGTCGGCACCCTGCGTCATGATCGCCGGCCGTGCCAGCAGCGTTGCCGCAGCGATACCGTGCGCCAGGGCCTGCTGAACATCTTCAGCCTGGGTAGAGAGGAACAGATCGCTGCGAAACGCCTTTACGTAGCGGTAAGGTGGCAGCCCTCCACAAAAGGCGGCGCGGCTGATGCTCAGGCCGTGCGCCTGGATGGAGTTGAATATGCGCAGCCCCGTATCGGCAGAATTGCGCGAGAGAAGAATCACATCGACGCGAGATTTTCCCAGCAACTCATTGATATTAAGTAACTTTTTAACCAGAGAGTAGCCCTCACCCGGAGCCAGAGCCTGATCCTCATTGGCAATCTGGTACCGCCGATAGGCCTCCAGCCCTTCCTCCTCGTACACCCGATTGCTTTCGTCCAGATCGAACAGCGCCCGCGAAGAGATGGCGACCGTCAGGAGATCGTTCATGCGTCCAGATCCGGTATCAACTCGCTTTCGATGCGGCTGATGACATCCTTCAACTTGAGCTTGCGCTTCTTCAGGCGCTGTATGCGCATGCTGTCGTGGTGATGGGTTTCAATGAGGTGCGCGATGACTTCATCCAGGTCACGATGCTCCACGCGCAACTCTTCCAACCAAACCTGCAGATCCTGTTGTTCCAAGCCGCTTCCAACCCCGGAGAATCGACGTATTCTAGGCGGGAACTGAACCACAAACGAGCACAGTGAAGCTCCTTCTCCTACTCGTCGCGACGGCAATCGCGGCTTACATGCTCTGGCGCTGGCGCCGAGCCAGATCTGCAGGGCAAACCGGCCGCCGCCCATCGACCCACTCGATGACGCCCGCAGAGGCGCTGGACGTGCTTGGCCTGGAAGAAGGCGCCGCGAGACAGGAGATCATCGACGCCCACCGCCGGCTGATGCTCAAAGTGCACCCCGATCGCGGCGGCTCGACTTACCTGGCGCGACAACTCAACGAGGCCAAGGCCGTGCTGTTGAGCACCCGCGCACAGTAATTGGCCAGCCGCAGGTCTAGTCTTGACGGTGAACAACAGCCTCCAGTTGCTCCATGCCACACGCCAGTGCCGCGGAAAGAAGGAGCTTGCCAAGATACGATGCTTCGGGATTGAGCATCACCCTGAGAGTCAAAGGCCGCCTCGCCCGCCTGCATGGCAGCGTCGTGGACTTCAACCGGCACGGTATCGCCGTGTGCCTCGACCAGCCTCTCAAGAAAGACAAGCAATGCTTCGTGACTATTCACCTTGCAGGCGAGGTGATGCATGACGTGGTCGGGGTTGTGCACAATTGCACCGTTCTGCCGGAGGGTTATCGCCTGGGTATCCAGTTCCGCACCGAATCGGCACTGCAGTTCGATCAGGATGTGGTTTGCGCCCAACTTCAGGCACTCGAGAATCTGTTCCGCCAACCTCTGGCAGAGACCGGCTGAGGGAAATCAGCTTATCTGTCCGCTCATCTGTCAGCTCATTAAGGCCAGTGCCTCGCTCTGCAGCGACAGCCAGCGGCGCACCCAGTTGTCGAGCAGCTGAAACTCCTGCTCGCCGAGCTCGAAAGCGCGGCTGACCTCCTTGAGCAGGCACTCTTCCTCGATCTCGAACGCACCGTCCGAATAGCTCAGCCGCAGCAGATTGATCATGGCCACCACACGGGAAGCACGGCTTTCAAAGACCTGGTCGATGCCGTCGAGGGGCAGGTAGTCCAGTTCGTAGTCCGCGGCGTATCCCATCTCTGCCTTGAACTCGGAGAGCATGCCCTCCTCGTTGGGGTCGAGGATACCGTCGGAAACCACCACATTATGTGCCAGCCCCAGCAGCGCCCGCCGTTGCTCGTCGGTGAGTTTAGCGAGCCACATCGGCCGGCAACGCTAGTAGTTGATCACGCCGTCGATGATTCCAGCCGCCATGATGAGCACGCACAGCCAGCCCCAGCCGATGAACGCCTTCATCGCCCAGCTCTGATCGAAAAAATCCTCAATGAGTTTCCACATGGCGTGCTTTGTCCTTCAGTGCTCAGAAACAGTGGTTACGAGGAATTCTAATCCATTTTCACCGGTTGCCCTAGTAGGCTCGCGTGCAGATCGTGCTCCGTCGCATCATCGACGCGCACCCACACGAGGTCTCCCGGCCGCAGGCTGGCCGCATCGGCGATGAATACCTGCCCGTCCACCTCGGGCGCGTCCCGCTCCGAGCGAGCGGTGGCGACATCACCATCGACTGCGTCCACCAGGACCTGGCACCGGCGACCTACCAGACCCGCCAGTTTGTCCGCGCTGATCGCCGCCTGCACTTCCAACAGCACTTCCTGGCGATCCAACTTGTCGCTCTGCGGCACATGATCCGGCAAGGCGTTGGCGGCAGCACCCTGCACCTCGGAATAGGTAAAGCAACCGACCCGGTCGAGCTGTGCCTCCTCAAGAAAGTCCAGCAGCATGGCGAAATCTTCGTCCGTCTCGCCGGGGAAGCCGACGATGAAGGTGGAGCGAATAGCGATCTCAGGACACACCTGCCGCCAGCGCTGCAGCCGGTCGAGCACCTTTTCCACCGCCGCAGGGCGACGCATGGCGCGCAGAATGGCTGGGGAGGCGTGCTGGAGCGGCATGTCGAGATACGGCAGCAAGAGCCCATCAGACATCAGAGGGATGAGATCATCTACATGCGGATAAGGGTACACGTAATGCAGACGCACCCAGTCGAACCGTTCACCCAGGGCACGCGCCAGGGGTTCGATGCGGCTGGCGAGTTGCCGGCCGTTGACGCTTCGCTGCGCATAACCAATATCGAGCCCGTACGCAGAGGTGTCCTGGGCGATGACCAGCACCTCGCGCGTACCCTGAGCGGCCAGTTGATCTGCCTCGCGCAGTACATCGTCGATTGGCCGGGAACGCAGACCGCCGCGCAGCTGCGGAATGATGCAGAAGGAGCACTTATGGTTGCAGCCTTCGGAAATCTTCAGATAGCTGTAGTGCGGCGGTGTCAGCTTGACGCCCGCCGGGCCGTGCGCCGGCGCCAGGACCTGCAGATCGGGTGACTCCGCGAGCACCGCCCGTACTACTGCATCCGCCTGCGCCGGGCCGCTGACGTGCTTGAGTGCCGGGAAGCGCGCTTTCAGAAGCTCCGCTTCGCGCCCCAGACACCCGGTCACCACAACTTCGCTGCCGGCGGCCAGAAGCTCCGCGATGGTATCCAACGACTCGTCACGAGCAGCATCGATGAAGCCGCAGGTGTTCACCACAGTGACGTCGGCGATCCCCTCCGCAGCCTGTACACCAGCCTCCGCCAGGCCGGTAAGCAGGCGTTCGCTGTCCACCGTTGCCTTGGGACAGCCGAGTGAGATGTAACCGACGGAGCGCATGGGGCGCGATCATACATGGGAAGCTCGATTGCAGGCATAGGGCCGCGCTGCTTGAACCACAGCGCGAGATGCGCTTACCATCGGCGCATGCAGCGATACAACATGAGCTTCGCAGGTGCTTTTTTCAGCTGGGGTTACTGGTTTGTAACCTAGCACCGCCTGCGCGTCTCGAGCGAAGGCAGTGCAGGCTGCCTTCGGAGCAAAACCCCGTCGGCAGCCCCGGCGGGGTTTTTTGTTGGGCGTTCGAAAATGGTGCGTAGCCGCTATCAACCTTTGGAGAGGAACATGGATCTGGACAACGTCAACGTGGAGCGACACGAGGTGCTCATCACCCCCCGACAATTAAAAGACGCCTTACCGGTCAGCGATGCGGCCCGGCACACCGTGCAGCGCAGCCGGGAGCAGATCAACCGCATCCTACGCGGTGAAGACCACCGCCTGCTGGTGGTCACCGGCCCCTGCTCCATCCACGACGTGGACGCCGCGCATGAGTACGCCGTCCGGCTGAAAGCCCTGTCAGACGAACTCGCAGACGATTTGTTGCTGGTGATGCGCACCTACTTCGAAAAGCCGCGAACGGCGCTGGGCTGGAAAGGCCTGATCAACGACCCCCACCTGGACGACTCCTTCAAGATCCACGAAGGCCTGCACATTGCCCGCCGGCTGCTTCTTGATCTGTCGGAGTTGGGGCTGCCGCTCGCAACAGAAGCTCTCGACCCCATCACGCCGCAGTACCTGCAGGACCTGATCAGTTGGTCTGCCATCGGCGCCCGCACCACCGAATCACAGACGCATCGGGAGATGGCCTCCGGCCTGTCCTGCGCGGTGGGCTTCAAGAACAGTACCGACGGCACGCTGGATGCTGCTTTGAACGCTCTGAAGGCCGTCGCCAGCCCGCACAGTTTTCTCGGCCTGAACAGCAACGGCGCGGTCAGCGTGTATCACACCCGGGGTAACGCCAACGCGCACATCGTATTGCGCGGCGGCATCGGCGGCCCCAACTACGATGCGCAGAGTATCGCGACTTGCGAGCAGGCAATGCAGGCGGCAGGCATCCAACCTGCGATCATGGTGGACTGCAGCCACGCCAACTCGAGTAAGGACCACAACCGCCAGCCGGTAGTGGCTCTGGACGTAGCCGAGCAAATCGCCTCAGGCAACCGCTCGATCGTCGGACTGATGCTGGAAAGCCACCTGGTCGAGGGCAATCAGAAAATCGCCACGCCCACTGAGATGGTGTATGGCCAGTCGGTGACCGACGCCTGCATCGGCTGGGAACAGACCGAGACACTGTTGCGGGATCTCGCCGGCAGCATCGGTGGAGATCTGGCGCGACGGGTGGCCTGATCAGGTGTAGTAGGCGTGCTCGGTGACGGTGTGGTCCGTGGCATCACGGATGCCCGTCAGCTCCGGCACCTGCTCGAGCAACGTCGACTCGACGCCGTTCTTGAGCGTGATGTCTACCGCTGCACATCCCTGACAGCCGCCGCCGAACTGCAGCACCGCGACCATGTCGTCAGTGATCTCCACCAACGTCACCATGCCGCCGTGCGCCGCGAGACCAGGGTTGACCTCGTTGTAGAGCACATAGTTGATGCGGTCCTCCAGCGGCGCGTCAGGGCCCACCTGCGGTACCCGGGCATTGGGCGCCTTGATGGTGAGCTGACCGCCGAGACGATCCTCCGCGTAATCCACTACGGCATCTTCCAGATACTTCTGGCTGCGACCCTCGAACCAGGCGCGAAACCCTTCGAACTCTACGGGCACGTCGCCTTCCTGCTCTTCTCCAGGTCGGCAGTAGGCGATGCAGGTTTCCGCATGCGGAGTGCCCGGCTGGGAAACAAACACCCGGATGCCCACGCCTTCCTCTTCCTGCTTGCTCAACAGCTCGCGCAGATAGCCTTGCGCTGCTTCGGAGATTTCGATCATCGACGAAAACCTGACTGTTTTACTCAACTATTGCGCCGCTATTGTAGGGGGCCGTAAAGCCACAGGCAATGTGCACCGGAGCACATTCCCATTGTGTGCAGCAACACACCATGAGCGCGCTTCATGTCAGGCTTGACACCGTTCAACCCGGTCACCGGCGAGGACCTCTACACTGCGCCCGACACAGGACTGGTCGGCCAACTTTATGCCTTATGAATCGCTTCAAAACGCGAATGACGCCCTCGCACAACTGCTCGATCAGCGCATCGTCATACTCGACGGCGCCTACGGAACCTACTTTCAGGGCAAGCAGCTCTCTGAAGAGGACTTTCGCGGCAGCCGCTTCGCGGACCACGCCGTGCCGCTCAAAGGCAACACCGACCTCCTCTGCCTGACGCAGCCGGACATCGTGCGCGAGGTGCACGAGGACTACCTGCGCGCCGGTGTCGATCTGATCAAGACCAACAGCTTCACCGCCACCACCATTTCCCAGGCCGATTACGACCTGGCGGGGCTGGCGGAGGAAATCAATCTGGCCGCCGCACGCATCGCCCGTGCCGCGGCAGACGCCTATTCCACGCCCGAGCACCGTCGATTCGTGGCGGGTTCGCTGGGGCCGACCAACCGCACCGCCAGCATTTCTCCCGACGTCAACGATCCCGGCGCCCGCAACGTACGCTTCGGTGAGCTGGTGGAAGCCTACGAAAGCGCGGTTGACGCCCTGATCCGCGGCGGCGCCGATGTCATCCTCGTGGAAACCATCTTCGACACGTTGAATGCCAAAGCAGCCATCTACGCCATCAACCGCTTGAATCGGCAGCACAACGTGCGCATTCCGGTGATCATCTCGGGCACCATCACCGACGCCAGCGGCCGCACGCTGTCCGGCCAGACAGTGGATGCGTTTTACCACTCCATCAAACACGCCCGGCCGCTGACCGTGGGCCTGAATTGTGCGCTGGGCGCTGAGCAGCTGCGCCCATACGTCGCCGAGCTCGCCCGTATCGCCGAGTGCCGGGTGAGCGTGCACCCCAATGCTGGCCTGCCCAACGAGTTCGGCGGCTACGACCAGACGCCGGAAATGATGGCCAATCACATTCGTGAGTTCGCCACCTCTGGCTGGGTCAATCTTGTCGGGGGCTGCTGCGGTTCCACCGCTGAGCACATTGCCGCGGTAGCGGAAGCTGTACACGGGCTCGCGCCCCGCAAGCCCAAACCGCCCAGCCGCAAGCTCGCCCTTTCCGGGTTGGAGCTATTCGAGATCGGCAGCGATGCGCTGTTCGTCAACGTCGGCGAGCGCACCAACGTCACGGGAAGCGCCCGTTTCGCGCGTCTGGTACGGGAGGAGCAGCTCGACGAAGCGCTGGACGTGGCCCGCCAGCAGGTGGAGAGCGGTGCGCAGGTCATCGATATCAATATGGACGAGGGCATGCTCGACAGCGCCGCCCTCATGGTGCGCTACCTGAACCTCATCGCCAGTGAGCCGGACATCTCCCGTGTGCCGATCATGGTGGATTCGAGCAAATGGGAGGTGATCGAAGCCGGCTTGCGCTGCATCCAGGGCAAGGCTGTGGTCAACTCCATCTCGCTGAAGGAAGGCGAAGCGGCATTCATCGAAGCAGCCACTAAATGCCGCGACTACGGCGCCGCCGTGGTGGTGATGGCCTTCGACGAAGCGGGCCAGGCAGACACGTTCGAACGCAAGATCGAGATCTGCGAGAAGAGCTACCGCATCCTCACCGAACAGGTGGGCCTGCCTGCTGAAGACATCATCTTCGACCCCAACATCTTCGCCATCGGTACCGGCATCGAAGAGCACAACAATTACGCGGTGGACTTCATCGAAGCCTGCCGATGGATACGCGACAACCTGCCGGGCGCCAAAACGTCGGGCGGCGTATCGAACGTCTCATTCTCCTTCCGCGGCAACAACCCGATTCGCGAGGCGATTCACACCGTATTTTTGTATCACGCAATCCAGGCCGGCCTGACGATGGGCATCGTCAACGCCGGTCAGCTCGGCATTTACGAAGACCTCGACAAAACCCTGCGGGAACTGGTGGAGGACCTGGTGCTCAACAGGCGAGCGGACGCCACCGAACGTCTGCTGGCCGTGGCGGACAAATACAACACGAAGAAGCAGGCCGAAGCAGACCCGCAAGCAGATGCCTGGCGCGAGTGGCCGGTAGCAAAGCGCATCGAGCACGCACTGGTGAAAGGCGTTACAAGCCACATCGTTGCGGACACCGAAGAGGCAAGACAAGCAGCCAAACGGCCCATTGAGGTGATCGAAGGGCCGCTCATGGACGGCATGAACGTGGTGGGCGACCTCTTCGGCAGTGGCAAGATGTTCCTCCCGCAGGTGGTGAAGAGCGCGCGGGTCATGAAGCAGGCCGTCGCGCACCTGGTGCCGTTCATCGAAGCGGAGAAGGATGCCAAGTCCCGCTCCAAGGGTACCGTCATCATGGCAACCGTGAAGGGTGACGTGCACGATATTGGTAAGAACATCGTCGGCGTAGTCCTGCAGTGCAACGGCTACGAAGTCGTGGATTTGGGCGTCATGGTACCGGCGGAAACCATTCTGGCAGAGGCAAAGAAGGTCGACGCCGACCTCATCGGTCTGTCCGGACTCATTACCCCATCTCTCGACGAGATGGTGCACGTGGCGAGCGAGATGCAGCGCTTAGGGCTGAAGACACCGCTGCTCATCGGCGGCGCCACCACCTCAAAGGCACACACCGCGGTAAAAATTGAGCCGGCTTTCGATCTGGCGCCGACGGTGTACGTACCAGACGCCTCCCGCGCGGTGGGCGTAGCCACCCGTCTTCAGTCCGACGAGCAGCGAGAAGCCTTTGCAGCGGAAGTCAGAGCCGACTACGTAGCGGTGCGCGCGCGCACCGAAGCACGCGCGCAGGGCAAGGAGTATCTGTCGCTGGCGGCAGCGCGCTCCAACACGGCAGCGGTTAACCGCTCGGAAACGACGACGCCTGCGACGCTGGGCGTGCACACCATCGAGTTCGACCTGGCTACATTACGCCGCTACATCGACTGGACACCGTTTTTCCTGACTTGGGAACTGGCCGGCAAGTACCCGAAAATTCTGCAGGACGAGGTCGTGGGCGAAGCCGCGCGCAACCTTTTCGCGGATGCCGAGGCCATGCTGGACAAGCTCATCGACGAGGGCGTGCTCGGCGCGCGTGGCGTATACGGCATCTGGGCTGCGCACCGCAGCGGTCCGGAAGAAGTCACGGTGCACACCGATACGGGCGAGCGCAAACTGCAGTTTCTGCGCCAGCAGACGCCGAAACCCGAGGGGCAGCCCAACTACAGCCTGGCGGATTTCGTCGCACCGGCTGACGATTACATCGGTGGTTTTGCAGTCACCGCCGGCTTGGGCATCGATGCCGTCCTGGCCCAGTATCCGGGCGATGACTACTCAGACATTCTCATCAAGGCGCTGGCCGATCGGCTGGCCGAGGCAGCCGCAGAATACCTCCACGAACAGGTACGCAGAGTGCATTGGGGATACGCGCTCGACGAGTCGCTGGACAACGAGGAGCTGATCAAAGAGCGATATACCGGTATCCGCCCTGCACCCGGCTACCCGGCCTGTCCGGACCACACGCAGAAGTGGGCGCTCTTTGACATGCTGGAGGCGGAGAACCGCACAGGCATCTCGCTCACCGAACAGCTCGCAATGCTGCCAGCGGCATCCGTATCAGGCTGGTATTTCGCGCACCCGCAAGCACGCTATTTCGGGGTAGGCAAAATCACCGAGGAGCAGCTTGCCGACTGGTCGGAACGCTCAAAGATGCCGCTGGAAGACGCTCGGCGCTGGCTGCGGCCGAACCTGGCGTAGAGCGCGCCGCGCTTCAGCCGCCGGCGACGATGTACACCGCCATAGCCACCAGACAGGTGAAGGCGATGATGGTGGCGATGGCGTCTGCTTTGCTGTCGCCAGCGTCGTTGGTGCTCTGTTGATCCGTCACGGCGTCGTTTCCTCTATTCGTTCGAAACTTGGGGCGCAGCCCAGGTTGCGCGCAGTGTACAAGGCCGCCGCGGCAATTCAATGGCTTGTTGCCTGTGCCTTATAAGCATAGGCGCAATGGTAATTTTGCCCCATTTCGGCCAACTGCTAGGGTGCCCGCTCCAGACGTTCAGCCCGGAGCACACGAGCGCCCATGTATCGCTACGATACCCACGATCAGCAGTTCGTAGACGAACGCGTCGCACACTATCGCGACCAGACCGAGCGCTACCTCGCCGGGGGGTTGAGCGAAGATGAATTTCTGCAGCTGCGCCTGCGCAACGGCCTGTACGTGCAGCGCCTGGCGCCCATGCTGCGGGTGGCTGTGCCCTACGGCACGCTGTCGAGCACGCAGCTGCGCCGGCTGGCTCACATCAGTCGCACCTACGACCGCGGCTACGGGCACCTGAGCACCCGTCAGAACATGCAGTTCAACTGGCCCGAGCTTGCCGAGGTGCCGGATATTCTGGCGGAGCTTGCCGACGTGCAGATGCATGCCATCCAGACGAGCGGCAACTGCATCCGCAACACCACCACCGATGAACTCGCCGGTGTTGCCGCCAACGAAACCGTGGATGCCCGCCCTTATTGCGAGCTGATCCGCCAATGGTCCACCGCACACCCCGAGTTCGACTGGCTGCCGCGCAAGTTCAAGATCGCCGTCAAAGGCAGTCACGAGGCGTCTGTAGACCGCGCCGCCATCGCCGTGCATGACATCGGCCTCGGCGTGAAGCGCAACGACGACGGCGAGGTTGTGTTCGACGTTTTTGTGGGCGGCGGCCTCGGCCGTACGCCGGTCATCGGTGCCCTGATTCACGATGCGTTGCCCGAAGCGCACCTGCTGACCTACCTCGAAGCCATCATGCGGGTCTACAACCGCTACGGCCGGCGCGACAACAAGTACAAGGCACGCATCAAGATTCTCGTGCGCGCGATGACCGCTGACGGTTTTCGCGAGCGTGTCGACGCGGAGTGGGCAGCAATCCGCGAAACCACCGATGCCGTTTCCACCGAGCAGCTCGCCGAGGTGCGCAGCCGCTTCGAACGCCCGGCGTACGAGGCGCTGGAAGACCAGACCGCGGCGCTTTCGGCAGCCCGGTTGGCAAACCCGGAATTCGACCGCTGGATGCGGCACTGCGTGTTCGAGCACCAGGTGCCGGGGTACGCAAGCGTCATGCTATCCACGAAAGTCACCGGCATCCCTCCGGGTGATGTGACGGACACCCAGATGGAGGCGGTGGCCGACTGGGCGGACAACTTCGGGCACGGCGAGATACGCATCAGCCACCAGCAGAACTTCGTGCTGCCGGACGTGCGGCAAAGTGCGCTGGAAACCCTCTGGCGCGAAGCCAAGGCGCAGCAGCTGGCCACGCCCAATGTCGGTCTGCTCACGGACATCATCTGCTGCCCGGGCGGGGACTACTGCTCGCTGGCAAACGCCAAGTCCATCCCGGTAGCCGAGGCGATTCAGCAGCGGTTCGACACCTACGACGACCTATATGACCTTGGGCCCATCGACCTGAACATCTCCGGCTGCATGAACGCCTGCGGCCATCATCACGTGGGCCACATCGGCATTCTCGGCGTAGATAAGAAAGGTGAGGAGTTCTACCAGATCTCCCTGGGCGGCAACTCCCATACGGATGCCAGCCTCGGACAGATCGTTGGGCCCTCGTTCGGACGCGCCGAAGTAACCGACGTCATAGGCAAAATACTCGACGTCTATGTGGATAGCCGGACGGACGATGAATCATTTCTGCAGTGTTTCCGACGTATCGGAATCGAACCATTCAAGGAGCGTGTGTATGCCGCAACTCATTAAGAAGGGAAAACTCACGGACGCCGACGGCATGGAGTTCGTCGCCCTGGACACCTGGCATGCGGACAGCGGCAACGGCCTCCTGCTTCAGGTGGACGACGAACCCAACTCCGAGATTGCCAAGGCACCAGCCATCGCCATCCACTTCGGCGCCTTCAACGATGGCCGCGGGCTGTCACTAGCGGTACTGCTGCGCAGCCGCTACGGCTTCGAGGGCGACCTGCGGGCGGTGGGCGATGTGCACCACGACCTCGTGCACTATCTCGTGCGTTGCGGGTTCACCAGCTACGAGCTGCCTGAGGGGCGCGACCTAGATGTCGCCCTGCGCGGCGCAAGCGTTTACAGCCGCTACTATCAGCCCTGCGTCGCGCAGGCGCACGAAGACGCACTGAAAAGGGTTGCATAACCGCACGGCCACTCGCATCGTGCGCCCATGCACGAGTCTATTGTCAGCTCCCTTTTTCTGATCTTTACCAGCGCTGCCGTGCTCGCCACGGTGGCGCTCTACACCCGCCAGCCACTGCTGGTCGCCTACATCGCCCTGGGTGCGTTGCTCGGCCCCTACGGCGCCGAACTGGTCACCGACGCCCGGCTGCTCTCCGAGATTGCCGAGTTCGGCATTGTCTTCCTGCTCTTTCTCATTGGCATGGACCTGCCGCCGGCGAAGCTGCGCAACATGTTTGGCGAAACCATGCTCACCGCACTCGGCACCACCGTGGTGTTCTTTGCCGTCGGCTATGGGTTGATGATCGCATTCGGCTTCTCGCAGACCGAAGCTCTGGTCACCGGCACCGCGTGTGTTTTCTCGAGCACCATTCTCGGCATCAAACTGTTGCCGACGACGGTTCTTCACCACCGTCACGTGGGCGAGATCGTCATCAGCATCCTGCTCATACAGGACCTCCTGGCGATCTTCGCGCTCATCCTGCTCACCGGCAGCGGCGAGGACACCGTCGCGCATCTGGGGCTTGCACTCGCGGCGCTACCGGTTCTTATCGTCTTCGCCTGGGCGATGGTGCGCTGGGTGCTGCTGCCATTGCTTGCACGCTACGATGCCTTCCGCGAGTTTCTCTTTCTGTTATCCCTCGGCTGGTGCCTTGGCCTTGCGAGCCTCGCCGAGGCCATCGGCCTGTCCCACGCCATCGGCGCGTTCATCGCCGGCGTTGCACTGGCCACCAGCCCGATCTCCCAGTACATCGCCGAGAGCCTGCGCCCGCTGCGGGACTTCTTCCTGGTGCTGTTCTTCTTCTCCGTGGGCGCCGGCATCGACCCGGCGCTGCTGATGGACGTGCTGCTGCCGGCGGTTCTGCTGGCACTGGGGCTGATCATCATCAAACCCGTCACCTTCGCCTGGCTGCTGAAGTGGCAGAAAGAATCCAGCAGCGCCGGATGGGAAGTGGGCTACCGGCTGGGACAGGCATCCGAGTTCTCGCTGCTGCTCAGCTACACCGCGTTCAGCAGCCTGCTCATCAGCAACGAGGCAGCGCACGTCATCCAGGGCGCCACCATCCTGACGCTGCTACTGAGCTCCTACCTGGTGATCTTCCGCTACCCGAGCCCCATCGCCGTGAGCGAGCGCCTGCGGCGTGACTAAAAGACAGCCTGCGGCGAGACTGAAGACAGCCTGCGGCGTGACTGAATGCAGGATACGGCGTGACTGAGCGCAGGCTGTTACGCGGCGCCTACGTCCACGACCTTTCTGCCGAACACGCCACCCTTGAGGATCGAGGCGATGGCGTCGGGTAGATCGGCCAAACCAATGGTCTGGGCCACCGGCGAGAGGTCCAGCTTCCACTCGCCGCCGAGCTTCTCCCACAGCGCGCGCTTGTGCGTGATGGGCAACTCCACGGAATCGATACCAAGCAGGTTGACGTGCCGCAGGATGAAAGGCAGCACCGTCGTGCCGGGAATCTCGGGTGACGCGGCCAGGCCACAGGCGGCCACGCTGGCGCTGTGCTTCAAAGACTTGATGGCGTTGCCGAGGATCACGCCACCCACCGTGTCTACCGCTCCGACCCACCGCTCAGCCAGCAACGGCCGCTCGGCGCCCGCCTCGGCTTCCTCGCGGCTGAGTATGGAGGTTGCGCCGAGAGCTTCCAGCGCCGCAGCTTTGTCCGCTTTGCCCGTTACCGCGGCTACCTTGTAGCCGAGCTGCGCCAGAAGCGCGACTGCCACCGTGCCGACGCCACCCGAGGCGCCGGTCACCAGCACTTCTCCAGCATCCGCATCGAGCCCCATGACGAGCAGCTTCTCGACTGCCAGAGCGGCGGTGAACCCGGCTGTGCCGAGCACCATGCTGGAATAGGCATCGAGGCCCGCCGGCATGCGCACGACCCAGTCAGCCGGCACGCGAATGCGCTGACCGTATCCGCCGGCGGTGTTCATGCCAAGGTCGTAGCCCATCACCAGCACCGCATCACCCACGGCAAAATCACCGCTGCCGCTCTCGATCACGGTACCGGCTGCATCGATACCCGGCGTATGCGGAAACTTCCGCGTCACTCCCGGGTTGCCGGTAGCAGACAGGGCGTCTTTGTAGTTCAACGACGAGTAGGCTACGTCAATGAGTACGTCTCCTGCAGGCAGGTCGCCCACCTCCCGGTCCACCACCGAATAGCTGAACCCGTCGCCGCCCTTCTCTACCCAGAATGCCTTGAACCCCATCGCCGACTCCTATCGATTCCACAAAGGCGTAAGAAACGCCGAAATTCTGCCGAGGAGCGCCTGTGCGTCTGCCAGCAGCCGTTCTAGCGGCTTTCTGTGCTCTACCCAGCGCACCTCGAACACGTCGCGCTCCTCACAGGCGCTGGTGACGTATTCGTCGCTGGTGCACAGCGCATCTACCAGCTTACGCTCGATGGCCCGCTGGCCGTACCAGGCCTCCCCCGTGGCCACTGCATCGATGTCGAGCACAGGACGCTGTTCGCGCACGAACTCCTTGAACAGCGCATGCGTGTCTTCCAGCTCTTCAATGAACTTCTGTCTGCCTTCGTCGGTGTTCTCACCGAACACGGTCATCGTGCGTTTGTACTCACCAGCGGTGAGTACCTCCCAATCCACGTCGTTCTTCTCGAGCAGGCGGTGCACATTGGGCATCTCCGCTGCCACGCCAATGCTGCCTACCAGCGCGAATGGCGCTGCCAGCACCTTGTTGGCCACCGCGGCCATCATGTAACCGCCGGACGCTGCAACTTTGTCTACGGCAATGGTGAGTGGAATGTTCTGCTTGCGAATGCGATGCAGCTGCGACGCGGCCAATCCGTAGTGCGGCACCATGCCGCCAGGACTTTCTACACGCACCAGTACCTCGTCTGCCGCTTCGGCCAGTGTCAGCACGGCGGTTATTTCGCGGCGCAGATGGTCCACGCGGCTGGCCTGAATGTCACCGTCGAAAGACAACACGAACAGACGCGACCTGTCGCGCTCCTCCTTCGCCGCCTTCTTGGCAGTTTTCGCTTCCGCCTTGCGGCGTGTTTTGAGGGCATCTGGGCTGTACACCGACTCCTCAACCGCATGTCTGAGATCATCCAGCCGTTCGTTGAGCTTCATAACCTCGATGTGACCGCCGGAATGATGTGTCTGCCGCTGGCCCATGGCAAAGGAGACTGCCAGCACGACGATGATGGCAACCACCACCGTTGCCGCCTGAGCGAGAAAAAGCAGATACTCGTAAAGGTATTCCAAGGAAATTTACCGGCGGGAAAAAAGCCAGCTACTGTATCGTCGAAGGCGCCGTGGGTTCAAGGTAAGCTCCGCGCATGGATACCAACACCCTGATCGAGCGGCTGCAGGCCGCCTACCATGCCCCCGCTGCCCAGGAGTTCGACGCAGCGGTGCGGCTCGACCTAGGCAACCAAACCGACGTGATTCTGCGCGTGCATCACGGCAGTCTGGAGCTGCAGCCAGCTGCAGAAGAGGACCACACGGACTTCACGCTGTACTTCACCGACGCCGAGCAGGCGCTAGCTTTGCTCACCGGAAAGGCCGACCCAGTGGCCGCTTTCATGGCCCATGAGTTTCGCGCAGATGGCTACCTGATCCTGGTCTTCAGCGTGCTGGCCATGTTCCGCTAACGTCCTGGCTGGGCTGCCCTACCCCGTTCGCTCGTTGACGAACGCATCGATAAGCCAGCGTGAGATGGCGGTAGGCGGCGGCACGTTCGGCATGTCGTTGTAGCGGAACCAGCGCGCATCGGCGATCTCGCCTTCCTGACAAACGATGTCGCCCCCCGCATAGTCCGCGTGGTAACCGAGCATCAGCGAGTTCGGGAATGGCCAGCTCTGGCTGCCAAAGTAACGCAGGTTGCTGACACGAATGCCAACTTCTTCCAGCACTTCCCGGTGCAGGGTCTGCTCGACGGATTCTCCCGGCTCAACGAACCCAGCCAGGGTCGAGTAGAAGCCGGTGGGCCAGTTGGCGTTGCGTGCCAGCAGCATTTCGTCATCGCGGCGCACCAGCACGATGATACTCGGCGACAAACGCGGATAGGCAATGTGGCCGCAGGCCGGACAGGCTTTGGCCCGGTCGTTGTGATGATCGGCAGTTTCCGCGCCGCAGCGGCCGCAGAATCGATGCGTGTTGTGCCAATCGATGATCTGCTGCGCACGGCCCGCCAGGTAGAACACCGGAGAATCTACCCTGCCAAGCCAACCGCGCAGATCGGAGGCGGCATATCCCTCGGGAATACGACCCTCCGCCTCGACCGCAAAGCAGGAATTACCCCGGTACTCGCCCAGGTAATGGCGGCACTTGATCTCCACATCCAGCCAGCGGAAGGCATCACCGTCGATGGGCTCCGGGATGCCGCGGCTGGGTACGCTGACGAGCTGACCGTCAAGAAACAGAAAGTACCAGGCATCCTCGCTCGTACCCTCCGGCGGGGACAACAGGGACTCGAAATCATCGGGTTCGTTCGGCCACATGGGAAATCGTCTCTCCAATCGCATTTCGGCGTCGGCATTCCGGCGCCGAAATTCCAAGCACTGTGATGAGCTTCATAGGTACCACAATTGCATGGGATCTGTCGAAACCTGCGCATCGAGCGCGACCTATACTTTGCTGATAATCTCGGCAGAATAGGACGCGCTCGATGTCGCTCGTGCAACCAAAGATCAATCAAGGGGCCAGTTACAGGATGCAACAGGGAACCATGAACGCGCTGTGGGGTAACTTTCTCGGCAGCGCGCCCGATTGGTACAAACAGACCATCGTCGCCTTTCTTGTCGCGAACCCCATCGCCTTGCAGCTCGTTGGGCCCTATGTCACCGGCTGGATGCTGGTGCTGGAGTTCATCTTCACGCTGGCCATGGCCTTGCGCTGCTATCCGCTGCAACCCGGCGGGCTACTGGCCATAGAAGCCATCGTAATCGGCATGACAACGCCTGAAACCGTGCGCGACGAGGTATTCAGCGCCTTTCCGGTGATTCTGCTGCTGGTGTTCATGGTGGCAGGCATCTACTTCATGAAGGAGTTGCTGCTGTTCACCTTCACGAAAATTCTGCTTGGGGTGCGCTCAAAAACGCTGCTGTCATTCATGTTCAGTTTCGTTGCCGCATTCCTCTCTGCGTTTCTCGACGCCCTGACCGTTACCGCGGTGATCATCAGTGTGGCGGTCGGGTTCTATTCCGTTTACCACAAGGTGGCGTCCGGCAAACAGTTCAAGGACGACCACGAGCACGGCACTGACGATGAACTGCACGACCATCATCGTGAAGACCTGGAACAATTCCGCGCCTTTCTGCGCAGTCTGATGATGCACGGCGCCGTGGGCACCGCGCTGGGTGGAGTCTGCACCACAGTGGGCGAGCCGCAGAACCTGTTGATCGCCGCCAAGGTGGAGTGGGAGTTCGTCGAGTTCTTCCTGCGCATGGCGCCTATCACCATGCCGGTGCTGGCAGTCGGCCTGCTCACCTGCGTGCTGCTGGAAAAAACACGCGCTTTTGGCTACGGCGCACTGCTGCCGGAACGGGTGCGGGAAATTCTCGCCGCCTATGATGCCGAGCAGACGGCGGAACGCTCCACCCGCGACGTCGCACGCCTCATCGTGCAGGGCATCGCGGCAGTCTGCCTGGTGCTGGCGCTGGCATTCCACGTCGCGGAGGTCGGCCTGATCGGCCTCATGGTGATCGTCATTCAGACCGCCTTCAACGGTGTGGTGGACGAGCACCAGATCGGTCACGCGTTTGAAGAGGCGCTACCGTTTACAGCCTTGCTCGTCGTATTTTTCGGCATCGTTGGCGTCATCCACGACCAGCATCTGTTCGCACCCGTGATCACCTGGGTTTTGAGCCTGGAGCTGTCCATGCAACCCGGCATGTTCTACATCGCCAACGGCGTGCTCAGCGCCATTAGCGACAACGTCTTTGTCGCTACCGTTTACATCAATGAGGTAGTCGCCGCCTTCAATGCCGGCACCATTGACCGGGAGCACATGAACCTCTTGGCAGTGGCAATCAACACGGGTACCAACATTCCAAGTGTGGCCACTCCCAACGGTCAGGCTGCGTTCCTGTTCCTGCTCACCTCGTCGGTAGCGCCGCTGATTCGCCTGTCGTACGTGCGCATGGTGGTGATGGCCCTACCCTACACCGTGGCCATGGGTATCACTGGCTGGGTGTGTGTGCACTATTTCTTGTAAGCCGAGTTCCTGCAAACCGAGCGTTACGGCAGCGGCCCGTTCAGGCGGGCTGTTGCCGCCACACCGCAGCGCCAGATTGCTGCTCGAGCATCTCCAGGTAAGCCTCATGCGCGGCTGCTTCGTCCAGTGATGCCATGACCACCCGCAAAGGCGCCCGCTCCTCGGACACCTTCCGCTCGGCTTCCACGGAACCAGCACCGCCAGAATCCCCATCTCCGCCGAACAGCGCGGTTTGCCCGCCTGTCATCATCAGGTAGACGTCGGCAAGTATCTCCGCGTCCAGCAGTGCGCCGTGCAGCACGCGGCTGGAGTTGTCGATCTCGTAACGTCGGCACAGCGCGTCGAGATTGTTGCGCTGGCCGGGATGCTTGTTGCGGGCGAGTTCCAGGCTGTCTACGACGCGGCAGTGGTCGGTCATACGACGCAGGGGACCATCCAACAGGCCCAACTCATAATCCAGGAAGGTGATGTCGAACGGCGCGTTGTGGATGATCAGCTCGGCGCCGTCCACGAAGGCCAGAAACTCTTCCACCACATCCCGAAACAGCGGTTTGTCGGCAAGAAAATCCTCGCTGATGCCATGCACTTTCTGAGCGCCCTCATCGATTGGACGCTCCGGATTCAGGTAGCGGTGAAAGTGATTGCCGGTCAAGCGCCTACCAACGAGTTCCACACCGCCTATCTCGATAATGCGGTGGCCCTGCTCGGTTTCCAGCCCCGTGGTTTCCGTATCCAGAACGATCTGTCTCACCCGTCCGCCGCCTCATCGTCTACCGCCTGCATGGCGTCAATGGCATCATTGGCCGCCTGATCCACCCGTTCGTTCTCTTCGTGACCGCTGTGCCCTTTGACCCACTGCCACTCCACATCGTGCTTGCTGGCAAGTGTATCGAGACGTTGCCACAGATCCTGATTGACGACCGGCTTTTTACTGGCGGTTTTCCAACCGTTGCGCTTCCAGCCATGCATCCACTGCGTGATGCCGTTCATGACGTACTTGGAATCAGTGGTGAGCTGCACCCGACAGGCCCGCTTCAGCGCTGCAAGGCCCTCGATGGCTGCCATGAGCTCCATACGGTTGTTGGTCGTGTGCCGTTCAGCGCCATTGATGAGGCGCTCTGTATCACCTTTGCGCAGCAGCGCCGCCCAGCCCCCCGGTCCCGGGTTGCCGCGACATGCTCCGTCGGTGAAAATCTCGACGGTGTCGCTCAGCGGTCCTCTCCCCGGAAATCAACGCGAACGAGCTGCGCACTGACGCGCGGATACGCCACCCCCGCCAGCTTGCCAACCGGGCGTTCTACGGTCCTCGCCAACGGCGGTACCCCGTACGCCTGCTTCACCGCTGACAGCAGAAAAGTATCTGCAAGCGGGATCTCGATCCCACCCGCATCATGCTTGGTATACGGCAGCGCATCCGCCGACGGATCAGCTTCAACGCTGCGCTGACGTCGAAATGGGAGGCCATAGCTGACATAACGCACAGGGCCTTCGAGCTGGAAACCGAGCACCGTCAACCAGTCGAGCAGCCGTATAGGATTGACGAAGCGTGTTCGGGAAAACATGTCTGGCAGCAGCCGCGCGTACGCTCTACGAACACCCAGCAGGCTCCATGGATTGAAGGCGGCCAGCACCAGCCGACCGCCCGGCTGCATCACGCGAGCCACTTCGCGCAAAGCCGTTCGCGGATCCTTCAGCGTTTCCAGGCCGTGATGAATGACAAATGCATCGACACAACTGTTGGGCAACGGCAGATGCGCAAGTTCCGCCTGTAAAAGCACCGCATCCGCTTCCGTTGGCAGGCTTGTCTGCTTCTGTGTCGCAACGAAAAAGCGGTTGCGCACCATGCAGCGTTGCATGGACGCGGTGGCCTGTGCGCACGCACCCGCCCACACCAGCGTGTCGCCGTGACAGCGGCGCACGAAGTGCACGAGCGCGGGCTGCGTATCGTTGAGGATCCTCCGGCCCACGACTGATTGGGTCCACGGCCGTTCTCGACGCTTCAGCGCCTGCTCTGGATTTTCTTCAGTTTGGTTTGTCAAGAATTGCCAACCGGTCTGGCTTGCAGCAAAGTACCCATTGTAGCGAGCATCGGCTACAGAGCAATTGTATGAGCGGTATCGTCCTACTTGGAGGTACTCGCTCAGCGGTATCAGCTCAAAGGCAAGAGCGTCAAGAAGAACGCGTAAACGCGTCAATAAGAACGCACGAGATCGTCAATTTTCTGCCTGCATTCAGCGCATGTACTTCACTGTGCGCAGGTACTCGGACACACGTGTCCATAGCGATCAACATCGGTCGGTGCTGCAATAGAGGACACATGAGGCTGCATCATGATCATGCCCAACTGGCAGCGCCCGCTCGCGCTCTCCGTACTGCCGCTCTGGCTCAGCGCTTGCGCCTTCAACGGCCCGGCGCCACAGCTTGCAGATGCAAGCCTCGACCGGCAACCGTTTCCAGCCATTGCTCTTGGCGCCGAAACGGCACCACCCACGATCATGCCGGAGGTCGCTGTCACACAACCTCCGATCGTGTGGGAATCACTGCGCGAACGCATGTCCCTGGAACACCACCTGAGCAACCGCGCAGTGAAAGCGGAAATACGCTGGCTGCAGCGCAATCGCGATTACTTTGTGCGCCTGGCGCCGCGCTTCAGCCGCTATCAGGCGTACATACAGCAGGCCGTCGCAGAGCGAGGCATGCCGGCGGAGATTGCACTCCTGCCGCTCGTGGAGAGCGCCCTGAACCCTTACGCCATGTCGCCGGACGGCGCCCATGGCCTCTGGCAGTTCATGCCGGCGACGGGCAAACGCTTCGGGCTGCAGCGCGACTGGTGGCAGGACAGCCGGCGCGACCCGGTGCTCGCCACGAAAGCAGCTCTGGATTACCTGGCCTACCTGCACCGACGCTTTGGTGATTGGATGCTGGCGGTGGCCGCCTACAACACCGGCGAGGGCAACCTGCAAAAGGCGCTCAAACGGGCACAGCGGCAAAACGGCCACCCGGTACGCGACTTCTTCGCTTTGCGCCTGCCACGCGAGACGCGCAGCTATGTGCCTCGTCTTTTAGCTGTATCTGCAGTGGTGGCCAATCCCGGGAAGTTCGGCATCACGCTGCCCGAGGTGCGGGACCGCATTCCGTTCCGCACGGTATACCTGCAGGATCAGTACGATCTTTCGGTCGCCGCAAAATCCCTTGACCTCGACCCTTCCGAAGTTCGTTCCTGGAACCCGGCACTGAAGCAATGGGCAACGCCTCCCGCCGGCGCAAAGCGCACCCATGCCCTGAACGTCCCGGTACACCTCGCGAAGCATGCGCAGGCCGCGCTGGAAGCCGTACCTCCCACAGAACGCTTGCAGTGGCATCGGGTGACCGTACGCCGCGGTGACACGCTGTCAGGCATTGCCAGACGCTACGGCACGTCCGTGGCAACCGTGCGCTCTACCAACAACCTCAGGTCGGATCTGATACGCGTGAACAGCGTGCTGCGTGTCCCAGCCGGTGGACACGCATTCGTAGCCGCCGCAGACGAGTCCCGGACACACACTTACCGGGTTCGCGCAGGAGACAGCTTGTGGCGGATTGGCCGAAAGTTCGGCGTCAATCATAAGGCGATCATGCGCCTGAACGGCATTGGCCCCCGGGATGTGCTGCGCATCGGGCAGCGCATCCTTGTGCCATTCGAGGGAACGGGTGCCGCCGGCCTACAAGCCGGCGGTTAGCCGAGGGCTTCTGGCCGCCGCCCCATCAGGCAGACGGCCGGTTGATCGACGCATCCTCCCGCACGCTTTCGAACAGCGCCGAAAAGTCCAGATTGCCGGTGCGGCTGCGTAGGAATCGCGCCAGGCCGTCTACCTGCTGTTCTGTCATCGTCTCGATATCACCACTTTCGACTCGCGTTACGGTAATGATCGCCTGCCCGCCTTCGAGCAGCGTGGCGCTACCGATCTGTTTGTCGCCAGCTTGCGGTGACGGCAGCGCGAAAGCCGCGCGAAGAACTTCCTGCGGCACACCGGGCTCACTGCTCGAGGCCAGCGTATGCGTTTGCCATTCGAGGCCATACGCCTGGGCTACCTCGCCAACCGCGACACCCTGTTCCAGTTTCGCCAGCCCCTCCGTGAAGGCGGCGTTCAGTGCAACCTCTGCCTTCTGCTCCCGAAGCACCTGCTCGATTGCCTCTTGAACCTCTTCGAAGCTCTGCTCTCTGGGCAGATGACGCTCGACCAGCCGCAGGACAACCGCTCTGCCATCCTCATAGGAGATAGCCGGGCTGTTGAAGCCGCGTTCGAGAACATCTTCCGAGAACGCGGCATCGCGCAGATCGGCGTTAGCAAACTGCTCCGTGCCTTGGCCGCGTGTAACACCACTAACATTGCGCAGCGGAATACCGAATGATTCGGCGAGCCCTTCCAGCGAATCGTTCTGCTCGAACGCCAGCCCGTCCAGCTCGCGCTGTTTTTCTACGAAACGCTCCCGTGCACCGTTTTCTGCAAGACGGGTAACGATCTGCTCACGCATGTCCTCGAGCGAGGGATAGGTCGGCACGATGATCTCGTCGAGACGGATCAGATGCACGCCGAACTGGCTGACTACCGGCTCCGACAGTTCGCCCGTCTCCAAAGCGAAGAGCGCCTCCTCGAACTCCGGTACGAACACGCCGCGAGCAGCAGGACCGAGATCACCGCCATTGGCTGCTGAACCCGGATCATCGGAATGCGCTTTGGCGAGCTCGGCGAAATCCGCCCCCGTGTTGAGTTGGGCACGCAGCTGCCGGGCTTCGGCGATAGCAGCTTCCTCATCTCGATCATCAGTCAGGCGAAGCAGAATGTGCGACGCGCGCCGCTGCTCATCCGCGGCAGCCGCCTGTTTCTCGGCCTCGTAAGCAGAAACGATGTCGTCTTCCTCCACGTCGGCACGAGCTGCGTCCATCAGGTCTTGCCAGCTCAGCTCCACGAACGCGACATCGACCGACTCCTCCGTCTGATAGGCCAGGCGATTCTCGTCGTAGTGCTGTCGCATCTCCTCTTCGGAAACCTCTGCACGCTCAGCGAAGTGGGCCTGCGTCATCGGCAGGTAGGCGAGATCCCGACGCTGCTGCATGAGCGCTACCAGCCAGCGAAGTTGCCAGTCCGGCACGACGGCGCTGTCCATGACCGCGCGCTGCATCTGCTCGATGGCCATGTCCTGGGCGGCCACCTCACCAAAGGCAGCCGGTGTGTAGCCAAACTGGCGCAGCACCCGCAGGAAGGTGTCCTGGTCGTAGCGGCCGTCCACCTGAAAACCCGGGTTTTCGATGATCGCCCGGTCCACTCGGGCTCTAGAGGTGGCAAGCCCCAGCGTATCCGTTGCCTGCTCCAGCAGCCGACGGTTAATCAGCTGGTCGAGGACTTGACCCTGCAACTGCAGCATATCGATGGACGCGGGATCTGCATCCTCGCCCAATTGGCCGAGCAGACGCATCCGCGCGCGCTCCGTTTCAGCGGCAAGCTCACCCTGAGTGATTTCAGCGCCGTTGACGCTGGCGATCTCCGGATCAGGATTGACGAACAGGTTGAACGCGCCGAAGCCGAATACGGCAAGAACGAATATCAGCGCCCCTACAAGAATTTTGAAACCCATCGACTGGGTGTTGTCGCGCATTTTCTGCAGCATGCTTCTAACTCAAACCGGTAACTGGTAAGTGCATGAAAACAAAAAGGCGCAAACGAGTGCGCCTTTCGAACATCCGCACGCTACCCAGGCTCTCGCAAGCGCAGCGTGTGTGCCGGACTGTTAGTTGAGCGCGTCTTTCAGCGCCTTGCCCGGCTTGAACGCAGGCACTTTGGCCGCTGCGATATCGATCGTCGCACCCGTCTGCGGGTTGCGTCCGGTACGCGCGGCACGCTCGCGAACCAGAAACGTACCGAAACCCACGAGGGAGACGGGATCTGCGTCTTTGAGAGATTGAGTGATGGCGTCAAGCGCGGCATCCAGTGCACGCCCGGCAGAAGCTTTGGAGATGTCCGCGTCTTCGGCGATGCGATCGATGAGTTCGGATTTGTTCAAGAGCATTTTCCTCGGTAGTGCGACGCTTGACCGTTCTTATGACGGGCCAAGGCCGGAAATCGACCTGCCCGATTTGCGTAACCGATGGAGCGCGCCGCCAGCCGTCCATCAGCACGGCGCACTTATACCAACTGCAAATTGCCGAGGCAACACGTGCAGCCGCCTTGACATGGCGCGTGATCGCACGCAGAGCCTGCGGTTGGCAGCATCGCAGGCCTAGTGCGGGCTGATATTGCTACGCGTTTCTTCGCCAGGCTGGGAGACCGTATCGGCAACATCCTGCATCTGCGCCGTGGGCATGCGCTCCAGCGCGATGTCCAGCACTTCATCCATCCACGCCACCGGCCGTATGGTGAGCTTGCCCTTGATGTTGTCAGGCACTTCCTTGAGATCGCGCTCGTTCTCTTTGGGGATGATCACTTCTTTAATGCCACCGCGGCGGGCAGCCAGAAGCTTCTCCTTCAGCCCGCCGATAGGCAGCACCTGCCCCCGTAGCGTGATTTCACCTGTCATCGCCACATCGGCGCGCACCGGAATGCCGGTGATCACCGACACAATCGCCGTACACATACCGATGCCGGCGCTCGGTCCATCTTTCGGTGTGGCACCTTCCGGCACGTGGATGTGCAGGTCATTTTTCTCATGAAAATCTGCTGAAATTCCAAGGGCTTGCGATCGACTTCGAACAAAGGTTATCGCCGCCTGAATGGACTCCTGCATTACATCGCCGAGCGATCCCGTCTTGGTGTGACGACCTTTGCCGGGTACAGCCACCGCTTCTATGGACAGAAGCTCTCCGCCGACCTGAGTCCACGCCAGGCCCGTGACTATGCCTACCTGATTGTCTTTCTCCGCGAGGCCGTAGGTGTATTTGCGCACGCCAATGAGGTCTTCGATCTCATCTGCGGCAATCGCGCGCGTCTCTTTCGTGCGCTCGGCAGCTCCCTGCAGCTCCTGCGACTTCACGACCTTTCTCGCCAGTTTGGCGATCTCTCTTTCCAGGCCGCGTACGCCTGCTTCCTTGGTGTAGTAGCGCACGAGGTGCACGATAGCCTCTTCATCGAGGTTGAGCTCGCCCTCCTCCAGGCCGTTAAGGCGCATCTGCTTGGGCAGCAGGTAACGCTCTGCGATATGCAGCTTCTCGTCCTCTGTGTACCCCGGCAAACGGATAACCTCCATTCGGTCGAGCAGTGGCGCCGGGATGTTCATAGAGTTGGATGTACAGATGAAAAAGACATCTGACAGGTCGTAGTCCACCTCCAGGTAGTGGTCGTTAAAAGCACTGTTCTGCTCCGGGTCCAGCACTTCGAGCAGGGCGCTTGCCGGGTCGCCACGCACGTCCATACCCATCTTGTCGATCTCGTCCAGCAGGAACAGCGGGTTGGATACCCCTGCCTTGGACAGCTTCTGCAGGATCTTGCCTGGCATGGAGCCAATGTAGGTGCGTCGATGGCCGCGAATCTCTGCTTCGTCACGCACGCCGCCCAGCGCCATGCGTACGAACTTGCGGTTGGTGGCGCGCGCAATGCTCTCGCCCAGCGATGTCTTACCCACACCTGGCGGTCCGACAAGGCATAGCACAGGGCCACGCATACGCTTGACCCGACTTTGCACCGCCAGGTACTCAATGATGCGGTCCTTCACCTCTTCGAGACCGTAGTGATCCTCGTCGAGAATCTGCTGCGCGTTGTTCAGATCTTTGCGCACCCGGCTTTTTTTCTTCCACGGCACGCTGGTCATCCAGTCGACGTAGCTGCGCACCACCGTTGCCTCAGCAGACATTGCCGGCATTTGTCGCAGCTTGTTCAGCTCCGCAGTTGCCTTGGCCTTCGCCTCTTCCGTCATGCCGGCATCGTCGATCTTCTTTGCCAGCTCTTCGATCTCGTTCGGCGCATCGTTCAGGTCGCCCAGCTCTTTCTGAATGGCCTTCATCTGCTCATTCAGGTAGTACTCGCGCTGACTCTTTTCCATCTGCTGTTTGACACGGCCGCGAATACGCTTGTCGAGCTGCGTGGTCTCCACCTCGGCATCCATGAACCCGTACAACGTTTCAAGCCGCTCATTGAGGTCAAAGCACTCAAGAATGGTTTGCTTGTCGGTAAGTTTCAGCGACATCTGCGCAGCAATGGTATCGAGCAGACGCGCCGGATCGTCGATGCCGGAGAGGCTGGTGAGCACCTCCTGAGGTACCTTCTTGCTGGACTCGACGTACTGTTCGAACTGCGCCATCAGCGAGCGAACCAGTGTATCGGCTTCGTTTTCTGGGAGTGTTGGCTCAGGCGACGGCTCCACGTCAGCGGTAATGAACGCCCCGTCGAACTCGTAGGCCGCTACACGCGCACGCTGGCCGCCCTCAACGAGAACCTTGACCGTACCGTCTGGCAGCTTGAGCAGCTGCAACACCGAGGCTAGCGTGCCAACATCAAAAAGCTGATCTTCGTCTTCCACGTCGGCATCGGCCGAAGTCTTGGCAACGAGAAAGATCTGCTTGTCGTTCTTCATCGCTGCATCCAGCGCCTGAATGGACGCAGGCGTGCCGACAAACAGCGGGTGCACACCGTGTGGATACACCACCATGTCTCTCAAGGGCAGTACGGGTACGGCTTGGCTGATCTGACTCAAAGAATGCCTCTCCTCAGCTGGTTGGGCTCGGTCGTTTGGACGCGCAGGGCACTATTGTAGGCTAGCAGTCAGAAGCGGTATGTAGACCCAGCACACAGGGCCATGCGTGCTGGATGTGCACCCGTTCAAATTTTGCCGCGGGCAGCACCGTTTGCCATAGAAACTGACAGGGCGCTGGGAGCTCGCGTCAATCTTCCGTCGCAGCGCGCTGCTCGCTGACGTTCTCGTACATCAACATCGGCTCGCTTTCGCCGTTGATGACGCTCTCGTCGATAACCACTTTCGCCACAGCTTCCGTGGATGGCAGCTTGTACATGGTGTCGAGCAGGACGGATTCGAGAATGCTGCGCAGCCCCCTGGCGCCGGTCTTGCGCTCCATGGCTTTCTGCGCCACCGCGCGCAGCGCGTCGTCGCGGAAATCTACCTCGACGTTTTCCATCTCGAACAATTTGCTGTACTGCTTGGTAAGCGAGTTCTTGGGTTCTGTGAGGATCTGCACCAACGCCTCGACGTCCAGCTCTTCGAGGGTAGCGACCACCGGAAGACGTCCGACAAACTCGGGAATGAGCCCATAGCGAATGAGGTCTTCAGGTTCTACATCGCGCAGTATCTCGCCAATGCTCTTGCGATCTTCGTCGCCCTTCACTTCGGCACCGAAACCGATACCGGACTTGTCCGAGCGGTCGATGATGACCTTGTCCAGGCCCGCGAAAGCGCCACCGCAGATGAACAGAATGTTGGACGTGTCCACCTGCAGGAATTCCTGCTGGGGATGCTTGCGCCCGCCTTGCGGCGGTACGGATGCAACAGTGCCCTCGATGAGCTTCAACAGCGCCTGCTGCACGCCCTCACCGGAGACATCCCGCGTGATGGAAGGGTTGTCAGACTTGCGCGAAATCTTGTCGATTTCGTCGATGTAGACGATACCCACCTGCGCACGATCCACATCGTAGTCGCACTTCTGCAGGAGCTTCTGAATGATGTTCTCGACATCCTCACCAACGTACCCGGCCTCCGTGAGCGTGGTGGCGTCGGCAATGGTGAACGGCACGTCGAGCAATCGCGCCAGAGTTTCCGCCAGCAGTGTCTTACCACTACCGGTCGGGCCGATGAGCAGAATGTTGGACTTGGAGAGCTCTACCTCGTCCTGCTTGCCGCTGTAGTTCAACCGCTTGTAGTGGTTGTACACCGCAACAGACAGCACCTTCTTGGCATGACTCTGCCCGATGACGTACTGGTCGAGAATGGCATTGATCTCTTCCGGAATCGGCAGGCGATCGGATTCGCTGGTCGTGCTGCCCTCGCTTACTTCCTCGCGGATGATGTCGTTGCAGAGCTCTACGCACTCATCACAAATGAACACGCTTGGCCCGGCAATGAGCTTGCGCACCTCGTGCTGGCTCTTTCCGCAGAAAGAACAGTAAAGCAACTTTCCTGAGTCGTCGCTCTTGCCAGAATCATCAGCCATGCAATCGTGCCTCGATCAACACATCGTGGTCGGGTGCCGCTACCTTGCGTTGTCAAAGGCCTGATTGCAAGCCCCGACTTGTAAGGGGAACGAGCAATCTCGTGCGGGTCACAACTACGATGTAAACGGGTTCCTTTCAGGCGGACAACGCCCGCCGCGCTGGCTCAATTGCCAGTTTTGGTCTTGCCTCGTGGCGCCTGGATAACGTCGATCAAGCCGTACTCCTTGGCTTCGGTGACATTCATCCAGAAGTCTCTATCGGTATCCTCAGCGATCCGTTCTTCGCTTTGACCCGTATGAAGGGCAAGAATCTTGTTCAGCTGCTCCCGCATGAGCAAAATTTCCTGCGCGTGGATCTCTATGTCGGACGCAACGCCACGTGCACCGCCGACATGCGGCTGATGCAGCATCATGCGCGCATTCGGCAACGCATAGCGTTTACCTTCTGCGCCGGCGGCCAACAGAAAGGCGCCCATACTGGCGGCCTGACCGATACACAGCGTAGCGACATCCGGGCGAATGAACTGCATGGTGTCGTAGATGGCGAGGCCCGCCGTCACCGAACCGCCCGGAGAATTTATGTAGAGGCTGATGTCCTTGTCCGGGTTTTCGGACTCGCACAGCAGCAGTTGTGCAGCCACAACGTTGGCTACGTGGTCATCAATCGGACCTACAACGAAAATGATTCGGTCTTTCAGAAGACGTGAGTAGATGTCGTAGGCGCGCTCGCCGCGCGCGGTCTGCTCCACCACCATGGGCACAAGGCCCAGATTGTCGATACGGGTGGCGTCCGCGTTGAAGGGGTGGCTCATGGCTTACTCGTCTCCGTCTGAGTTTTCCTCGGTGGCCTCCGGCTCGGGCTTGGGCACCGCTTTGTCGGCAATGATGTCAGCATAGCTGCTGTCGAGCGGCTCGACCTTCGACTGGCCGAGAATCAGATCGATGGCCTGATCCTCGAGCACACTCATCTCGATCTGCTGCATCTGTTCCGGATTAGAGCGATAGTAGCCGATGATGGCTTCCGCTTCTTTGTACGGCTTCGCGAGTTCGGCAAGCCGCTCTTCCACCTTCGTCTCGTCCGGAGTGAGCGCATTACCCTCGATGACCGCATTCATCAGGAGTCCAAGTTTGACCCGGGAGTGCGCCTCGTCCTGAAAAAGGTCGTCCGGCAGGTCGAAGCCCAGATTCTTCTGGCCGGGCGGCAGCTGAAACTGCTGCATCATCCGGTCTTTGAGGTTGTGAATCTCCCGATGCACCAGCGCCTGCGGAATGAGCAGCTCATTGGCTTTACCGAGTTGGTCGAGCACCTGCTGTTTGACCTGGTTGCGGGCCGCGGCGTCCATTTCGCGCTGCATGTTTTCCCGCACCTCAATGCGAAAAGCAGCCTCACCGCCCTCCTCCACACCAAACTCCTGGAAGAACGCTTCGTCGAGTTCCGGCAAGGTGGATGCGCTCACTTCTTTGACGCGCACCGTGAACTGCACGGTCTTGCCCTTCAGGTTCTCTGCCTGGTAGTCCTCCGGAAAGGTCGCGTCGAACGTCGTCTCCTCGTCGGCCTTGAGACCGCGGACACCGGCATCGAAGTCTTCGATCATCTGCCCGGCGCCGATGGTAAATGGAACGTCCTCGCCGGTACCGCCTTCAAAAACCTCACCGTCAAGTCGACCCTCGAAGTCGACCTTTACCTGGTCTCCTTCCTCAGCGGCGCGCTCGACGACTTCGAAGGTTTTTCGTTGTTCTCGCAGCTTTTCCACCATGTCG
Organism: Gammaproteobacteria bacterium; assembly: GCA_030428905.1. Classification (GTDB taxonomy): domain Bacteria; phylum Pseudomonadota; class Gammaproteobacteria; order Pseudomonadales; family Azotimanducaceae; genus SYFY01. Next base: position 2,324 of record JAUIED010000011.1, on the reverse strand, counting down.
TCGACATCGGCTTCGGAAATCTCCGCCTTGGGCGCGATCACGGCAAACTCGCCGAACGAGGCAAGCTCGACCCGCGGCATGACTTCGAACGTGGCCGTGAACTCGAAGTCGATGCCCGGATCCATTTTCACCACTTCCAAAGAAGGTTGTCCTGCAGGCTCCAACGACTCCTGAGACACCGCATCAAAGAACGACGCCTGCATGAGTTCGCCCGCCACTTCGGCACGAATGCTCGGACCAAAGCGACGACGGACTTCTTTCATTGGGACTTTGCCGGGCCGAAAGCCGGGCAAACGCACTTTGCCCCGGGCGTCGGCAAGGCGCTCGGTGATCTGCGATTCGAACTGCTCGGAAGGCACGCTGATGGTCAGCCGGCGTTCCAGTCCAGTCATGGTTTCAATGGATACTTGCATAAACTCTACGATGTTCTCGGCACGGGCCAGATTGGGGTGGACGATGGGGCTCGAACCCACGACCGCCGGGATCACAACCCGGAGCTCTACCAACTGAGCTACGTCCACCATAGATCTGCGGGGCGCGAAGTATACCCGCTGCTTTTATCCGTTCGCCAGAGGCGAGCGGATAAAACAGCGGTTCACGACAGCACCTTTAATAATCCGCCGGAACGCACCACCCAGCGCCACTTTGGCACGCGGCCCTGTGGCACTTTCCGCCGTGCCCATCTATCATCCGCCGCAATTCGGGGTATAGCGCAGCCTGGTAGCGCGTCTGCTTTGGGAGCAGAAAGTCGGGAGTTCGAATCTCTCTACCCCGACCATCTAATCAGCTGATAAGCGCCCGTAGCTCAACTGGATAGAGCATCGGCCTTCTAAGCCGGCGGTTGAAGGTTCGAGTCCTTCCGGGCGTACCAAACGTTTTCGCGTAGCGAAATGAGCGGAAGGGCCCGCGAAGCGAGATACAGTGGGCTCAACTCAAGGGGTTTCCATCCCGATTTTCTTGGCGAGCCAAGTCAGACGATCGCGTAGCACCAGTTTTTGCAGCCATCGTCGCTTGTGTCGAGCTGGCTCCAGCCAGCGCGTGCTGAGCATCTGCCGAATCTCCTCGTCACTACACCGGTTCCGCTCTTCGAACCGCTCGCGTACAGCGGCACGAGCCTGAATGTCGTAGCTGTCCGGGGAAAGCACCTTATCGCGCACATCCTCTGCGCCGAGCAACAGCAGACCAAGACGCCGGTCGCCGCTGCGCTGGTAGTGGGCGGCCACACGTTCCAGGTTCCGCCACTGGCTGCGCGCTTCACCCCGACGAATGAGCAGGCGGTCATACTGATAGACCTTGTTGGCCCTGTGCACGCCGAACAGGTAGGCCTGGTAGGGCGAGGGATCGGGTCCGTGAAGAACAAAGGGTGCCGGAGGGGTTGTCAGGTCAATTCGATGCCCCGGAAACTCTGGACGGTAGTCTACGAACATCTGTTCATCCCGACCGCTCCAGCGACACCGGGGTGTATAGGCATGCAGGCCCATCATGGGTGAATCCGTATACCAGTCATGGACGGCAGATTGCACATGATCGAGCTCAGCATCCGCGTCGAACATGTCGACGAGTCGCGCCAGCGCCTGTGAGTCTCTAAAGACCATATCGGCATCCAACTTGACGAACAAACCAAACTCGCCACCCCGCCGCATGATCGTTGCATACAACGCATCGTGCGCTTCCTTATTCGGCAGGTTGGTAAAAACCACATGCTCCCAATTGCTGTGCGTCTGCGCTTCGAGAGACGCAACGCTCTGCTCGAACTCGTTTTCATCCGTACGCAGCGTCAGGACCAGCACGCGCCTTTGCGATGTCATGACCTTCCACCTTCCGCATTCCAGATGCCGGCCAAGCGGCTGGAGACCTGTTCGTTCCAGGCGCGCGCAAACGTCCAGGCAGCCTCACCGGCGCGCACCTGGGCTGGTGGATCGAGCAACAACTTCGTCAGGGCCTGTGCGTAGTCGTCGGGATCATCGGCAATCACGCAACCGCCACCGGCGGCAGCAGCCTCTAACCCGGCTGCACCGATACTAGTTGTCACCACAGGCCGGCCCATGCCCATCGCCTCAATGGTTTTGATCTTCAGCCCTGTACCGAACAACATGGGATTGATGACCACATTGGCTGCCTCATAGGCAGCGCCAAGGTCGTCCACCCGTCCCAGCAGGCTCACCCCCTCCCGATCTGCAAGCGACTGGCAGATCGTTCCGGCAACAAGCAGTTGCGCTTGAGGACAGCAGCTCAGCACCTGGGGCCACACGGTCTCGAGAAACCATTGCATCGACTGCACATTGATCGGATTGTCTGCGCCGAGATACAGCAGACGCTGCCCT